>NZ_JAGYGS010000053.1:0-22369 GCF_018991185.1 Lactiplantibacillus sp. 7.2.4 | reverse complement strand
ATGCTTTGATGGTATTGACCGTCAGTTTGTCTTGAGCCGTTAATCCAAGGCCGCTACGAACAGCGGTCAACAAATTGGCATCAGCAAATTGAGAGCTAACATCCTCATCATCGACATCGGTCGCAGCTGCGATGGTTGGCGTCGTGGTTTCTGATTGTTTGACAGTCGATGTGGCATTGCTGTCCGTTGTAGTTGAATTGGTGGCTGATTCGGTTGACTGGTTCGGCTGCTCAGCGGTATTATTCGCTGACGTTTTCGTAGTTAGCTTAGTGCTCGTATCTGATACTGTTTCCGTAGTCTGCTTCGTGTTCGATGTCGTGCCCGTTGTTTGCTTAGTGCTTGTGGCCGATGTCGTTTTAGTGGTTTGAGTAGCCTTTGTATTCTGTGCCTGCCCCACCGCTTGTTCAGTGCTCGTGGCAGATGTTGTTCCCGTTGTTTGTTCAGTGTTCGAGTTAGACGCTGCAGCCGTCGTTTGGTCAGCTACAGCAGTTGTCTGCGTTACACTAGTCTGCTGATTTGATTGTTCAGCTGTTGCCGACGTTGACTGAGTTTTTGCAGCCACGGCCTCAGCATTTTGAGTTGTATTAGCTTTCTGCCCGGTATTTTCAGCAGTCGTAGTGACTTGAGTGATCGACTGATTTTCGGTTTCATCCGTCGCGGATGATTTCGTCGTCACGGCCGTATTATTTGCTGAACCTTTCAAAGCCACGGTGTTACCAATGCTTGTTGATGTGGCAGACACGCTAGTTTGAGCCGCTGTCACAGCATCATTCGTATCTGCGTGTCCAATCATCGGACTTACCCCAGCGCCAAAAACCATGATCCCTGCTACAACCCAAAAGCGTCCACTTTTGTACATCTTATAATACCGTTTTTGTTCCTGTAATCGTTGCATTCTTGCACTACCCCCCGAGTAATTACCAAATCCGAAGCAACCAACAACTGTTCGTCAAGCTCCTAAACCCCTCCTCAATAGGAAAACGCTGACAGGCAATTATCATGACATTTGATAACAATATTAATGAAGCAGAAACATTGTTATCGTGTTTAACTATCTATGTACTACTATTACAGATTTTATATATTTAAGCAAGGATAATTGTATGCTTCTATAAACAAAATTAAAGCGCTGTCACAATTTTCGTCTCGAATATTAGGCGCTACCACCATAAGACTATCTAGTTTCAATGGCGCTGGCTGCCGTGTTGTGCGCGTTTAGCATCCGTAATTTGATATTAATAAATTGATAAAAAATCGGGAATCAATATTGAAATAGCAGTTTGTTAACCTTCTTCATTAATCGGCAACACGCCTTAATAAACGGGATTGGTAAACAGCCTCTGATGCATCTCCTTGCGTATCATTATTTCAGTGTTCTTCTGAGTGCATGCTTGTTTAATATCAGTTGTCTCGTCCCACACATGTCATGTGAGTTGTGGCTTGGATAATGCAGATGAACGGCAATTTCTGAAAACGGGACGACAAAAAAGCCTAGCAATGTAGGCAAGCCTTAAACCTCGACTTATCTACCTTGCTAGGCATATCTATCCAAGCTAATCACCAATTAATAGCTCAATAACGCTCGGGTCTTTTTGAATAACTTCTAACAACCGACAAGCGGTTCGACTAGGACGTGAACGACCAGTTTCCCATGCTTTAACCGTGCGTGGCGAGACCGCCAAGACTGCGGCTAGCAACAGTTGGCTCAAGTCAGCCGCCTTGCGAATGGCCTTGATCTCTTGGGCTGAATACTGTGGGGCCGGTTGACTACTAACCTCATGGATTGAAACATGCGAATAATCACCATCTAGGGCGGCCATCATCTGGTCAACACTGTGTTCTAAATGCGATTGATTTTCCGTCATAACAAGAACCCCTTCCGTTGTAACTGTTGAGCGAATTTTAGTTTAACCTGTTCAGCTTGAGCTAGTGACACTTGATCATACTTCCCGTAAATCCCAAAAATACCCCTATCAAAGGTAGACAAACTTTAATTGTTAGCCTATCACCCTCGGTAGGAGTATTCCTTGTATGATTAATGATTAATTAGTAGTACTGTCCTCACCGCCGTTGTACTTACGACCGAGTCAGTCCAGCATGAATCCTATCTAGGTTCCACTTCAACATCGAATAATACGTATCGCCTGGTTTACCCTCAGCGGCCAATGAATCGGTAAAAATCGTGCTGGCAACTGGGATTCCAGTCTCCTGCGACAGTTTATTCATTGATTTCGGTGAGACCGAAGATTCGACGAATAAACTCCGAACCTGGGTCCCTTCAATCTTCTTCAAAGCTGTTCGCATTTGGGCTGGTGTTCCCTGTGATTCCGTGTTCACTTCCCAAATATAGGCAGCGGGCACATGGTAGGCCGCTGAGAAATATTTGAATGCACCTTCTGAAGTGACCAACAACCGTTGGGAAGCCGGGATTTGTTTGAACTTCGTCTGTGCGGTTTCGTGTAAACGTGTCAGCTTAGCCACGTAACGGTCCGTATTTTTTTGATACTGAGCGGCATGTTTAGGATCCTTGGCTTGCAAGGTCCGATTAATATTCTTCACATACTGAATCCCATTGGCGAGATCCAACCAAGCGTGAGGGTCCGGTTCGTTCACGTTCGTCGTCAAATGCTTCACTTTGATGCCTTTACTTGCCGCAAAGACGTCGTGGTCAAAATCTTTCTTCGAAGACGTCACTAACTTCTTAAACCAACCGTTCCCACCGGTTTCCAAATTCAAACCGTTGTAGAAAATCACATCGGCTTCCGCAGTCGCCGCAATATCGGTTGGACGTGGTTCATACTCATGCGGGTCCGTTCCCCGCTTGACAATACTATAGTTCTGAACGTACTGGCCACCGACATTTTTGACCATATCATCTAAGATTGAGTTGGTGCTGACGACTCGGAGCTTGGTACTCGTCGTCGTTGCACGGGCATTTTGTTGGCGTTGGTTCAAGAAAAATGCCATTCCAGTAATCATTGCAATCACACCCACGAGGGCAATTAATTTCGTCTTCATGCAGTTACCCACCGCGCTGCGGCTTGCCCTTTCCATAACGTTGGCAAGAGTGCTTGCTTTGGTGACACAATGAATGAGATGCCAAAGAAGATTGCGGCCACTAACACGATTGCAGGACCCGATGCCCAGTTAAAGGTGTAGCTGAGGTACAGCCCAACTACTGAAGATAAGACCCCAATCAAGGCGGACAAACCTAACATGATTGCTAAGCGTTCTGTCCATAGAAAGGCGGTTGCCGCCGGTGTAATCAACATGGCGACCACTAGAATAATCCCAACCGTTTGCAATGCCGAGACCGTCACTAATGTTAAGACGAGCATTAAGGCGTAGTGCAGCAGTTGCACTTTCAAGCCGTACGTCTTAGCGAAAGTCGGGTCAAAGGACGTAATCAAGAGTTCTTTATAGAAGAAGACAACGAATAAAATCACTAAGCCTAATACGACCGTCGTTGTCATCATATCAGTATCACTAACAGCTAAAATATTACCAAACAGAATGTGGTGTAAGTTAGTTGAACTTTCAGCTAACGAGATCAAAATGAACCCCAGTGCATAAAAGGCACTAAAGACGATCCCAATCGACGTATCCGTCTTAATCTTACTGCGACTCGCGACAAAGCCAATCAGTCCTGCGGCAAGAATTCCGAAGACGGAGGCCCCAATCATCACGTTGATGCCTAGCATGTAGGCAACGGCCACTCCAGGTAGCACGGCATGTGAGATGGCATCCCCCATCATCGACATGCCGCGTAAGATAATAAAACTTCCAATGATTCCAGACATGACACCAACCATGATGGCGGTAATCAGGGCGCTTTGCAGGAAATCATACTTCCCTAACGCCGCAATAAAAGTTGTAATTGATTGCATTATTGTTGACCCTCCTTCGTAAACAGTACGGCCGAAAGATCAGCGCTAAACGTGCGTTCAATATTGGCAGGTGTGTAAACGTCATCCACGGGACCATAATCAACGATGCCGTGATTCAAGATGACCAAGTCATCAAAGTAGCGTGAGACTTTGTTTAAATCATGATGGACGACAATGATCATCTTGCCAGCGTCACGCCACTGGTGCAAGATCGTCATGATAGCCGTCTCACTCTGTAAATCAATGCCAACAAACGGTTCATCCAAAATAATAATATCTGCTTCTTGGACGAGGGCACGCGCAACGAACACCCGTTGCAACTGTCCCCCTGACAATTGGCTGATTTGGCGGTCCGCTAAATCAGTCAGAGCTAGCTGTTCAAGGGCAGCTTGGCACCGAGCGCGGTCAGCCTTGCTCGGTTCTCTAAAGAGGCCCAGTTTGCCATAGGTCCCGGTCAAAACGACATCAAAAACATTGATTGGGAAAGTTAAATCGAGATCCTTACGTTGTTCAACGTAGGCAATCTGTTTTTGAAATTGTTTTAGCGCACGACCTTGATATTCGACGGTTCCAGATTGGGACTTGATCAAGCCTAACATGGCTTTGATCATTGTTGATTTGCCCGCACCGTTGGGACCAATGATTCCAGTAATTTTGCCGGCGTTAAAGTTAACGGCAACATCAGTAAAGACTGGTGTGTCACTGTATGCCACGGTGAGGTTTTGTACTTTTAGCATCAAATTTCCTCCGTTCATCGCGGTAGTCGGTTTTCTACATCGTCATAAGCATACCTGATAATTAACCGTAATGCAAACAATTGTTAGGTACGGTTAACTTTTTAATATTTAGCATTAAATTTTTCGTAATTGCAATTCTATGTTAGTGATAACAACTAGG
The DNA here is from genome assembly GCF_018991185.1 of Lactiplantibacillus sp. 7.2.4. Taxonomy (NCBI): domain Bacteria; kingdom Bacillati; phylum Bacillota; class Bacilli; order Lactobacillales; family Lactobacillaceae; genus Lactiplantibacillus; species Lactiplantibacillus sp. 7.2.4. The sequence continues at coordinate 17,585 of NZ_JAGYGS010000053.1, read as the reverse complement.
TCTATCGTGGCTGGCTCTAGCCCACATCCGCATGAATCGCCCACTCCACTTTAACAATCAACAGCCGCCAAAAATCCACTCACATAAATATTGAATATTAAAAAAGCGTCATCGCCAACCGCAATGACACTCATGATTATGCTAATATTCCAGCCTCAAGTCCCAGAAAAATCGTCAGGATCAGTAAGTCAGCTGACCCACCAAGACTATAATTATGCGCCAGAAATTCCTGATTGAGATCCCGTAAGAAAGCCATTCCGGCTGACGTTTGGCTACCACCCAATTCAAAATACTTAGCAGCCTGCGCATGCGCCCAATCAACGACATGCGAATCATTGGCTCGTTTGACCAAATTCGTATCGACCGTGGCCTGAACGATGGCCATCAGCGTATCTAACAACCGCTGATTGATGGTGCCCTGGCTTCGCTTGAGGGCCGGCAACGCCACCTGCATGACTGTCGGGTAACCGGCTTCCGCCTCGCCACGAATCCCTTTGATGCCGTATGTCAAATACTGCCGTTCTCCCGCTGTCAACGCCGATGGGTCCTTGTCAGCTAACCCACTAAAGTCGTTAGCCGTCAGCCCCGTTAACATCGCTTGGACAATGGACGCCAATGACTTTGCGGGCTGTTGTTGCTGATAAGCAGCGGCTGTCACCAACACGCCCAGTGAAAATACGGCGCCTTTATGGGTATTGACACCATGCGTCGCCGTAAACATCGTCCGCTCAGCTTCAATGCCAACGGTCCGAATCTGCTGAAACAAACCAGTCAGGTCGGCATCGGTATAAGTCGCGCCAGCACTTGCACAAGCCTTAAAATAAGGTTCCAGGCTCAGGGCACTATCGATGAACATAAATGCGTTCATATCAGGATGTGGCCCCGCCGACACGGGATCGACTAAGCCCGGCTTCGGGTTAACCGTCACTTCATACAATAAGGCACGCAAGGCGTGATTGACAATTTGTTGTTGCGTCACAATTTTCCCACCATTCCATCACTAATTCATTGTGATTTCAAAATCTGATTGGCCAAACGCACCGTCACACTAACATTGCTAGTTTGCGCCAGTAACCTCGGTAACGACGCTCAGCCATTGTTCAGTCGGCTTTTTATCTCGGCCAACTTTGCCCGCTAAAATCCAGCGTATCTCTATCATAACGTACGATGGGCCATTGATACCAGTTCCTTTTCTGATGACACTGTTCAAATCTGCTCAAAACATGTAAGCTAAAGTAAACGGATTCATGATTTTATCCAATGATCCTCGGAGGTGATTTTTAATGCTATCCAACCAACACTTTCAATCAACACCCGCGGTAAACTTCGACTTGCTCGCCTATACGATTGGTAGTTACCACTATAATTGGCATCCGCAAATCGAATTATTCTGGCTCCTGCAAGGCCACGTGGAAGTCAACGTTGACGGCCACCGGTATGATTTAAAAGCCAACGACTTAATCTTAATCAACGCCAACTGTGGTCACGCCACGTTTGCCCTGAAGCCAGAATGTCTGGCGCTACGCTTACATATCGCCCCTGCATTCTACACCAGCCAAGGACTCGACTTATCACACGGGGCGTTTCATCTAAACAGCGTGACGACACCGCAACATCGTGATTACCAGACCATCCGGCAAATTCTGGCACAGCTCTATACCGGACTGCATCAATCAAATTGGTCCGCATTCGAGCTAAACGCAGCCTATTTCCAGCTGACCAACTTGTTACATCATGACTTTTTTGACACTCAGGCAACGATTGCCTATCCGCAGCCGAAAAAGCAAAGCTCACTCAGCCGGGTCATCGACAACCTCAATCAGCACTACGATCAGCCCGTCACGCTCGAATCGGCAGCCACCATCAGTCACTACTCCACGGCCTATTTGTCCCGTATTTTTAAAGCTGAACTCGGCATCAATTTTTACGAGTACCTGACGCGTTGCCGCTTGCAACATGCAATTGCCGACTTGGAAGATTCTAATCGAAAAATTGCAGACGTTGCACTCAAAAATGGGTTCCAGGAGGTCAAGTCATTTAATTTGATGTTCAAACGGCATTTCGGTCAGACGCCTTCGAACTACCGCGAGCACCTGTCAAATGGGCCGCGTTCAGCATTCAAACAACCACTGACGCCCACGCAAACCGCCTGGGTCCAAGCACAGATGACGCACTGGGCGCAACTGGCAACGGTCGACCAACTGAGTGCCTGTGAGAACTGTGCTTACAAATTGCACTTTGAAGAATACCAAGCACTCAAAACTAAGGTCGCACAATTAAAAAATCTGCTCAATCAATAATTGATGGCATAACAATTTTTGTGATAATGATTGGTCACACTTGGCGGTTTGAAATATGAATTTATTGCTCAGTACCAGTCTAATTCAGCATTTACAACTGAATTAGACTGGTACTTTTTTGTCATACCACATGCCAAATTTGATTGATTGCGTGGTTTTTCACAACACCTCGTGCCATCGAAGTCATCATCTAGCGGTTAGTCTGCGTGCCCAGGGTTGCCTACAATGAAGCTGTAAATTGATAGGAGGAAATCAATCATGGATACAATGACTTACGACTATACCGAACCCACACTATCGACCAAGGGGCAGCGGATGCGTGACATCTTGGCCGACTACATTGCCCTCATCAGTCACCGTTTACCCGATGACGTGACGGCTAAACTCGAAGAACTCAGCAAAATTGAAGTCGATCCCTTACAAAAGCTCGTTTACGATACGATGATGGAAAATCAGTTACTCGCCAACAAGCTGCAGCGACCGAGCTGTCAAGATACGGGGGCGTTACAATTCTTCATCAAATGTGGTGCCCAATTCCCGTTACTCGGAGAATTGAACCAGATTTTAAAGGATGCCGTTTATCGTGGCACGAAGAAGGCCCCGTTGCGGCACAACGCCGTTCAAACGTTCGACGAATACAATACTGGCATGAATATTGGTGACGGTATCCCGTCGATTTTCTTACAAGTCGACGGCAACGGTACGGACATTTCAATGTACGTTTACATGGCCGGTGGTGGTTGTACCCTGCCTGGCGCGGCCAAAGTGCTGATGCCTGGTGAAGGCTACGAAGGCGTCGTTCGGTTTGTCATGGATCGCATGACGAGCTACGGTATCAATGCTTGCCCACCACTACTCGTCGGCGTCGGCGTGGCAACCTCCGTTGAGACTGCCGCGTTGAATTCCAAACTCGCTTTGATGCGCCGCGTCGATAGTGAGAATCCCAATGCGAACGCCGCTAAGTTGGAACACCTCTTGGAAGACGGTATCAACCACATTGGTCTCGGACCACAAGGCTTTGGTGGTCAAAAATCGGTCATGGGCGTTAACGTTGAAAATACGGCCCGGCATCCATCAACGATCGGCGTCGCCGTCAGCACTGGTTGCTGGTCCCATCGACGCGGTCTCATTAACTTTGACCAAGATTTGAATTACGAATTACCACTGAACAAAGGAGTCGAATTATCATGAAAACTTACCATTTAACCACGCCCATCTCAGATGACGACATCAAAGACATTCGAATCGGCGACATCGTGTACCTGACTGGTTCACTCACAACTTGTCGGGACGTCGCGCATCGTCGGTTAGTCGAAGAACACCGGCCGTTACCCGTCAACGTTACTGACCGGGCCATTTTACACGCTGGTCCAATCATCAAGGATCTCGGCGACGGCCACTATCAGATGGTAGCGGTCGGTCCAACCACGAGTATGCGAATGGAAAAATTCGAAGAAGCCTTTGTCAAGGAAACCCACGTTAAGTTGATCGTTGGTAAGGGTGGGATGGGCCCCGGGACAGAACGCGCCTGCAAAAAATATCACGCCCTCCATCTGGTTTATCCCGCAGGTAACGCGGTATACGCGGCGCTGCATGTTGAAAAAATCGTTGATGCACAGTGGAAGGACCTCGGCATGCCCGAAACACTCTGGGCTTGTGAAGTTAAAGACTTTGGCCCGCTGATCGTCTCGATCGATACGAACGGTGACAACTTATTTGAGAAGAACAAAGTCATTTTTAATGAACGCAAGGAAGCCGAAATCAAGAAAATCAACGAACAAGTCAAATTTATCCAATAAGGATTGCGCCCCCGTCACAGCGGCTGCCATCGCCGTGCCGGGGGCGTCATTCAAAGGAGGTCATTTCTCATGATTAAGACAGAGCCATCCTTTAAGGAAGCGGCGTTAACCGCCTTGCGAACCGTCATCGACCCTGAACTCGGCGTTAACATTGTCGACCTGGGGTTAATTTACGACGTTGCTTATGACGCCGACCTTCAACTGTGCACGGTCACAATGACGCTCACCATTATGGGCTGCCCATTGACGGGCTACCTGGACGACCACATCAAGGCAGCACTAAGCGCGTTGAATGATGTTGACCAGGTGCTCATTAATCTTGTCTGGGAACCCGCATGGTCAGTCGCCAAGATGTCACGGGCCGCCAAGCTAGAACTCGGTTTACACTGACATGTCTACTCTGAGACTGATTGGCTAGTTGAACATTCAGAGATGACCAAACAACTGGTAAGTATGCCAGTTGTGATTGATACCCCACAGCCTGACCGAGCCAGTTCAGACTAGCGTACCTCAGCTGAAGTTAATTGAAAGGCGGTTTTACGTATGTCACATTTGAATCCAGTCAACTATCGAAAACTCATTTGGCCGCTCAGTTGTGGCCTGATACTTTGGCTGGCTGCCCCGCTGCGTCCAAGTGATTTGAGTTTGCTCGGATGGCAAATGTTGGCAATCTTTGTCAGTACGATTATCGGGTGTATTACCCAGCCGTTGCCCATCGCTGGGGTAGCAATCATCGGCTTGACCTGTTGTGTGCTATTGGGCGTCACGCCGATTGATACCGCGATTGCAGGATTTGGTGATAGTACGGTCTGGATGATCGCGATGGCCTACTTTTTATCTTGCGGCTTTGTCAAAACGGGGCTGGGTCGGCGAGTCGCGTTAGTGTTCGTCAAATGCTTCGGCAAACGAACCCTCGGACTGGCCTACGCACTAATTGGCGTGGATTTAGTCACGAGTCCCGCGACACCAAGTAACACGGCGCGTGCTGGCGGTATCGTCTTTCCGATTATCGAATCGCTAGCCAAAGCGTACGGTTCTGACCCGCAACAAGGGACCCAGCGCAAAATCGGCGCGTTTCTCATGATGACCGCCTTTCATGGCAACATCACAACCAGTGGCCTATTCATGACAGCCATGGCGCCCAACCTAGTCGCAGTTGCTCTAGCGGCTGCTCTGCACGTTCAAATTACTTGGACTGGCTGGCTACTGGCCGCCCTATTGCCCGGTCTCATCAGTCTGATTTGTGTTCCTGCTATCATTTACAAACTTTATCCACCTGAAATCAAAGATACGCCGAACGCCCAGTCCTGGGCCCATCAAGAATTAACTAAAATGGGACCGATGCGGTTACCGGAAAAATTCATGGCGTTGATTTTTGGCTTGGCGCTCATCCTCTGGATCCTCGCCAGTTTGATTGGTCTGGATGCGACTCTGGTGGCGTTTATCGCCGTGTCCCTCCTCTTAATTACCGGGGTCCTCAGCGTTAGTGACTTGCTGCACGAAACTGGTGCTTGGAACACCCTGGTCTGGTTCTCAATTTTGATTTTCATGGCCGGACAGCTCAACCATCTCGGCTTTATCCCGTGGTTATCGGACGCCATTGGACAGGCCTTGCACGGCGTCAACTGGATGTGGGTCATGGCAGCGTTAATGCTGGTCTACTTCTACACCCATTACCTGTTTGCCGGCGCAACTGCCCACGTCTCAGCCATGTACGCTGCATTCTTAGGTGTTGCGATCTCAGCTGGCGCACCGCCAATGTTAGCGGCCCTGTTACTCGGCTTTGATGGTGCGATTTTCAGTTCAACGACCCACTATGCCAACGGTCCCGCATCCATCATGTTTGGCCCGGGCTACGTCACTCAAGCAACTTGGTGGCGCTTGAATTTCATCTTGGGTGGCTTTTACTTACTCGTTTGGGGTGTCGGCGGAACCCTCTGGATGCACGTGCTGGGATACTGGTAAATTGTCATGCTGTGCCCAAATTAGTGCTGGCAAAACATGGGCCAGCCAATACAAAAACTCGGTCAGCAATGCTGAACCGAGTTTTTTGTGCTTGCGCGTAGGACACCTGGTGCGCTTTATTATTTCGTATTAGGCTTGATTCAATCCGGGCTCATGGCATCTACCAACATCATCTTTAAGTGTTAGCGTGAGTGCACGCTTCGTACAGAAACCTGAACGTTCAATTTTCTGTACGACTCAATCACGCACCTATCAGTCATCTTGACGTCAGTTGTCAGTCGCCCCCGCCACCTCTGTCGGTAACTGCCACAAGGGCGCCACCCAGGCGGGAAGTTCTGCGACAGGTACCGGTGCTAATTTGGGCTTACCGATTGCATCCAAGTAGACCCAGGTTAACGCGTCGTGATGAATTTTTTTATCATGGTGCATCGCTGCCACCACCTCAGCGGATGCAATGGCTGGTAGCTTGGTTGGTAAGCCGACCGCGCTCAACCGGGCAGCAATCGTTTCTGCCAACTCAGCAGGTGCCAAGCCGTGCATGGCGAACAGCCGGCTGACTTGAACGAGACCAATTGCCACCGCTTCACCGTGCATCAAACGACCGTGTGCTAGTAGCTCGAGGGCGTGACCAATCGTGTGACCAAAGTTCAAGAGCTGACGCTGACCTTGCTCGTGTTCATCCGCCATCACGATTTGAGCTTTAAACGCCACGCTGGCCGCAATCAACGCTGGTGCCGCTGGTAAAATGGCGGTGACATCGGTAATCGGTTGTAATAGTGACCAGAAGTCGCCACCGACCAATGCAGCACACTTGACGATTTCCCCGTATCCCTCCGCCAACATCCGCTCTGGCAGCGTTTTTAGCGTGTCAGGATCAATGACGACGAGGTCTGGCTGATAAAAACTACCAACTAAATTTTTACCCGTTGGCAGGTCGATTGCGGTCTTGCCACCGACCGAACTGTCGACCTGTGCTAACAAGGAGGTCGGCACTTGGATCAGGCCGATGCCCCGCATATAGGTCGCCGCGACAAATCCGGCCAGGTCACCCACGACACCACCGCCGAGTGCCAATACCCCATCACTGCGCGTAAAATGGGCGCGACTCAGCTCGTCAATCAGTCGTTCAACTTGTGCCCAACTTTTACTCTGCTCGCCAGCGGGCACCGTCAGCACGTGCACCTGAAACCCGGCCGCCTTCAGTGCCGTGACCACTGGTTGGGCGTAATGCGGATGCACGTTCGTATCCGTGACAACGGCCACTTGACCGGGTTGCCAGACTGTTTTGACCAGGTCGCCGAGCTGTGATAGGGCGCCGGTTCCAATTTTGATGGCATAAGATTTGGTTTTAGTGGTAACGTTAATTGTTTTCATAAGCGTGCCTATGCCCAAGTCTGCATCAAATCATGCAACTGGAAGGCTTGGCGCGCCATCTTCAAGTAAGTCGCGGGCTTGAGTGCCTGAGGACCGTCCGACAAGGCCTTAGTCGGTTGGTCGTGGATTTCGACGATCATTCCACTAGCCCCCGCCGCAACCCCGGCCATGGCCATTGGCGTCACCAGCTCCCAAGTGCCGACCGCGTGACTGGGGTCGACGATAACGGGGTAGTGCGTCAGCGATTGCAAGACCGGCACGGCCCCTAAGTCAAACGTGTTGCGGGTGTACTTATTATCAAACGTCCGGATGCCCCGTTCTAAAATCATGATCTGATGATTGCCACCCGCGGCGATGTATTCAGCTGCGTTGAGAACGTCATCGATAGTCGCCGACATGCCGCGTTTTAACGCAACTGGAATCTGGGTTTGCCCCACCGCTTTGAGTAACGAGAAGTTTTGCATATTGCGGGCACCAATCTGGAAGATGTCCGTGTATTTCGCAACCATGGCAACGTGTTCATCATCCATGACTTCCGTAATCATATCGAGACCGTGCTTATCGGCAGCCGCCCGTAAGTATTGGAGCCCGGTCTCACCGAGTCCTTGGAAACTGTATGGTGAGGTCCGCGGCTTGAAGGCGCCACCCCGGACGATCGTCGCGCCACCCTGTTTGGCCACAGCGGCCATCTGATCAACGTGTTCAGCACTTTCAACTGAACAAGGGCCGGCCATCATGACGAACTGGTCACCGCCAATCACACTATGGGGCGTTTTAATAATCGTATCTTCGGGATGAAACAGGCGACTGCTTTGCACGGCAGCGGGTACATCCGTCAAAATTTCGGTACTGGCAGCTTTAACATCCGCTGGCAGTTGATCAGCCGTGATACCTTGAATCGCGATGCGCTCGTTATGCGTGAAAATCTCGTGGTCGGCGCCAAATTGGCTGACTAACTTGGCCTGCATGGCCTGGGCAGTTGCTGGTTTTAAAATAATAATCATGATAATTCCTCCAATATCAATTCTCAAATTTTGATGCGTTAAGCCCGTGCCGCAATTGGCTGGCTGGCTTGAATACTTGCTAACATATCTTGTCGGACTGCTGCGACCGGCATCGGCTTCCCCGTCCAGAACTCAAAGGCCAGGGCGCCCTGCCAAATCAACATACCGAGTCCATTATGAGTGTGACAGCCCTGTTGACGAGCCAGCCGTAGAAAAGTCGTTTCCAGTGGTTGGTAAATCACGTCATAAACCGTTTGTTGCGGTTTTAACTGACGAATTGTCTCAAGTGATAACGGGGTGCCAGTTGTTGTCATCCCGATATTCGTCGCATTAATAATCAGGTCGCTGGCCTGCGCCACTTGCTGCATCTGCTGATGGTCTTCATAAGCAACTAATTTCAACTCAACGCTGGTCGTCTGGCTTAGCTGTTCGAGCCAGCGTTTGACCGCGGAAAAGCGCTCATTGTTGCGCTTGAAGACCGTCACGCTCGCGACACCATAATCCAGTGCGGCAGCGATAATCGCCTTACCAGCCCCGCCCGCGCCGAGTACCATCACCCGTTTGCCTGTCAAATGCAGACCTTGGTGTTGTAAATCTTGAAAAACGCCTGCGCCATCCGTGCTATCACCAATCAACTTGCCATGAACGTTCTTGATCGTATTGACTGCTTGAATGCGTTGTGCGCGCGGTGTCAACTCATCCAGCAATGGGACGACGGTTTGTTTGAAGGGCATCGATAAGTTGACCCCGGCGATGCCCATGCTGCGAATTCCGGCAATCGTGCCTGCCAACTGGTCGGGGGCAACGTCAAACGCTAAGTAGCGGGCGTTGAGCCCCCAGTGATCAAAGCTCAAATTATGCATCCGCGGCGAACGACTGTGCCGTGCGGGGTGCGCGATAAAACCAAATAACGCCGTTTCTCCATCAATCATGTGACGACTTCCTTTCTAAATAACGCGTAACTGTTGTGTCGTATCAATAGGCAAACGCTGGTAGGTCTGCACGATGTCCTCAGCGGTAAACCCGTTGGCGGCCAAGACTTGCTCAGCCGCGCCACTCGCGCCAAAATGGTCGATGCCGATGACCGCACCATCCAGTCCGACATAGCGCTCCCAACCGAGAGTCGCCCCCATCTCGATAGCGACGCGCCGCCGAACTTGTGGTGGCAAGACTTGCGCTTGATACGTGGCTGATTGCCGCGCGAAATTCTCCATTGATGGCATGGAAACGACGCTGACGTCTGTGCCTTGCGCCGCCAATTTGGCTTGCGCTTGCAACGCTAAATCAACTTCGGATCCACTCGCAATCAAAATGCCCATCGGTTGCTTGCCGCGTTGTGGTGACAACACGTAACCGCCGCGGGCGACCCCGGTCATCGCTAATGACTTGGAATGCGGTAACACCGCTAAGTTTTGGCGGGTCAGAACCAGTACGGTGGGATGATTCGTCGCATTGATTGCCTGCCACCATGCAGCGACGGTTTCATTTGGATCAGCGGGTCGAATCACCGTCACATTCGGTATCAACCGCAAGCTCATCACTTGTTCGATCGGTTGATGGGTCGGTCCATCTTCACCGACCGCAATCGAATCATGGGTGAAGACGTAAGTGACGGGTAACTTCATCATCGCTGCCAGTCGAATTGCCGCACGGGTGTAATCGGAGAAGACGAGGAAAGTTCCACCAAAGACGCGTAAGCCGCCATGTAATGCCAGTCCGTTCAGAATCGTCCCCATTCCAAACTCGCGAACCCCAAAAGCCAAGTTGCGTTGTTCAGGACTCGCTGGCGTGGCTAGTTGGTCCGTTTCAATGGTCGTTTTGTTTGAACTCGCCAGGTCCGCTGCGCCACCGAGCAAGCCCGGTAACCGGTCAGCTAATTGTTGAATCACCGTATGACTGGTCATGCGTGATGCTTGCGCCCCTTCGTCAAAGGTTGGCAGGCTAGTTGCCAAGTCGACTGGCAATCCATTATGCAGCTGTTGGTCAAACTGGTGCATCATCGCAACGGGTAACTGATCTCGTTGTGCTTGCCACTGGACATGAGCAGCTTGACCGCGCCGTTGGATCAACTCGTGCGCGCGTTTGGCAACCGCTGGTAAGACGGTGAACGGGGCGGCATCCCAATTCAGCGTTGCGCGCAAACTTGCCAAACCGGCGGCGCCTAATGGATTCCCATGAACAGCGTTGGTGCCGGCTTGGGGTGCGCCGTAGCCAATCGTTGTTTTAACAGCAATTAGACTCGGGCGGGTCTCCTGCTTGGCCCGTTCGATGGCCGCGCTAATGGCGGTCAAATCATTCCCATCCGCGACCGTTTGCGTGGCCCAGCCGTAACTCTCGAAGCGTTGGTTGACATCAGTGCGAAATGAGCGGCTGGTCGGTCCATCCAGTGAGACGCTGTTATCATCGTACAGCACGATTAGCTTGCTTAACTGCTGGTTGCCGGCAAAACTGGCGGCTTCGTGTGAGACACCTTCCATCAAATCGCCATCCCCAACCAACGCGTAGGTGTAATGGTCAATCAATTGTGGCGCGTTCGCGAACTGAGCAGCTAAGTGCCGTTCTGCCAGCGCCATCCCGACTGCCATACCAAGGCCTTGTCCGAGTGGTCCGGTCGTGGCTTCCACCCCGTCAACCACTCCTAGTTCCGGATGCCCCGGCATATGACTACCAAACTGGCGAAAATGCTGCAGGTCCGCCATCGTCACCTGAAAGCCGCTCATATGTAACAAGCTGTAGAGAATCGCTGAACCATGCCCAGCCGATAAGACGAAGCGGTCACGGTTAGACCATTGTGGCTGTTGCGGATCAATGCGTAAGTGCCTGCTCCACAACGCCCATAACATTGGCGCTGCACCCAGTGGTAGTCCCGGATGCCCAGAACCAGCTCGTTCAATCATTTCTGCACTCAATACCCGTAAGTTGGCCACGGCCAGATTATCAATTTCATCAAATTTTTGCATATAATTCGCTCCTTTTGCGTGTTCAGTCGAATGTCGGTAACATATTAGGTCGAAAAAAAGGCTCACAGTTTTCACCAACTGTGAGCCTTTTGCCTCGTCCCCGGGTATCCCAATCGACACCGCGGCTAAGAAGCCGGAAAGTCACACAGTGGTTGTTCACAACACTGATATGACTTTCCATAAATTTTAATCATGTCAAAATTTACTGGTCACATCCGTTGCGAGGGCGTGCCTCGCAGCGGATGCCGAGGCACTAAGTAAACCAGTAATAATAATACGAATTCAATTGTGCATTGTTCGTAATCGTCATGATTAAAATCTCCTTAATTTCTAATGTGTATTTGATGATTTCAAATATACGGCTAACCGATAGAATTGTCAAATGATTTTTACAAACTTTTTCTATCAATCGTCAAAAATGACTGCTATCTCAATCAATTTAATCAGCAATCTGATCAATCACTATCGCTAACCAGCACCGACAAATCAACATTCTTAAAGCCGCTGCTCATGAGATGATTTTCGAAATTAACTTCCAGAATTTTTTCAAAAATAAATTTTAGGACGGCGTTTATCGATGCTCACGGGCGAATTGGTCTAAATATACCTACTCGTCAACGTCAAAGCGGCTAGTTTGCCCCCACAAATCAGTATCATACCGGGCCATTCCACCAAACAAACCGCCAGCTTCCGTCATTCATCTTAATTGAATGACTTGTCTGAGCGACTGCTCAAATCGTGCCTCCTCATTCTCGTACAACACAATCAGCGCGACGAACTCCTCCCTAATTACAGATAACCACCCACGGCAACCAAAAATAGCGTCGCCAGCATCATCATCTGATGCCGACCACACTATCGTCAGTTGATGTGACCTGAATTTCAGTCATCATAATTGCTTCAGTTACACTAGCTTAATCTTCCACGGACGCCTTGAACGCTGCAGGAACCGGCACGCCAAATTGCGCACCAACTTGCTGCATTTCCGTCAATGTCTGGGGATCGATGCTGACTCCTTGAACCAGGTTTTCATCATAATGCCGGTATTCGCGGTCACCTGGAATCATGATTTTCGTTCCTGGCAAGTGTTTCAAATGCCGAATCCGGTCAAACATAGTCGTCACGTTGGCCTTTAACACGTCTGGGTCGCCAAACAGTGCCGGGTCGATCGTCATGAAGAACTGACTGAAATCATGTTTCCCCGTATTGGTGTCCGCTGATAACGACCCCTGCGCCAGGATTCCGGTCAGTAACTCAATGATCAACGAATTACCGAAGCCCTTGTAGTTGGAGTTGACTTCATCTGGACCACCCAGTGTCAGGACGCCCCCACCAGGACGGTCTTCTGAAAAGGCAATCTTGGCTAAATTATCCTCGACCGTCTGTGCGTCGTGTAAGACGTTGCGATGCTCATCAACCGCCCAATCACCGGGAATTTGTGCACCCTTCTTAGCGAGCACTTGAATCTTCCCACTAGACACGACCGCCGTGGCCCCATCGAAAACGAATGGGTGTGGGTCAGCCGGGAAAGTAAACGCTAGGGCGTTTGAGCCTAAAAAGGCTTCTGTCGCGTTCGTCGGTACCACTAATGGACGCGTATTGGTCGTCGAAATCCCGATCAAGCCAGCTTTGCAAGCCATCCGCGAGTAATATCCCGCAGTACCAAAATGGTTTGAATTGCGAATGACGGCTAAGGAGACGCCCAGCTTCTTGGTTTTTTCAATCAATTTATTCATCGCAAAAGCGGAGGCAATCTGTCCCATGCTCTGATTGGCGTCAATCAGCAGGCTGGTCGGGGTTTCGTTCAAAATTTTCGGTTGGTGTGCCGGTTCCAACGTGTGGTCCTGAATCATCCGCGTATACCAAGCCAAGCGTTGAATCCCATGTGAGGAAATTCCCCGTAAATCCGCGTCCACTAAGGTGTCGGCTAGTAACGCCCCATCCTTAGCACTAAACTGTTGCGCTTTAAACACCGCTTCCAAAAATTGTCGTTCTGCTTCCGCACTAATTCGCATATGATGTCATCCTCCATAATTAAGGCCGCATACCAGATGAGTTATCGGTCGTTTTTATACCGACTATTATCCGGTTGTTAATTAAGAATTTCAAGAGAATATGTAAATATAATTAAATTAAAATGTGAACTGGTTTCAGTTTAGCAACTTTTTGATCTCGTCTCATCACTCATTTTGTTATTTAACTAACCTTCTGCTCACGCCCAATCTGTCCGGGTTCCCATGCTATAGTATGACTAAACAACGCTTGGGGGGCGAGGTTATGCGCAAGAATCACTATTGGGGATTAGGCTGGTTGACACTAGTTGCAATCATCACGCTAGCAGTCACGACCGCTGACGCTAGCCGGGTCCGGCCTGTTCTACCGACCCCGTTTAATCCGAGTCGCACCACGTCAACGACCGCCGTTTTTTCACCCACGGCCTTGAATCAAACGATTCAGCACTATCCAGACTTAGCACGGCTCATTTCATCCGGCTCACCGCTGTCCCCGGCTACTGCCACCGTTCAGCCCGGCTTGCAAACTACCCTGTCGCGTAACCTGCACAACGGTTCGTTAGTCACGTCTCCCAATATGATTCCACAGGGTATGACGCTCGCCGGCCGCTATCGCCTCATCACCGCGTACGACGCCACTGGCCAAACGCAATCGGTGATTTACGTTCAAGATCGTCGCACTAATCGCTTGGAAAACACGGTCCTATTACGCGGGAAACCACACGTTGGTGGCATCGCATACGACCCGCGTCACCGCCGGATCTGGCTATGCAGTCATCGTCGTAATCACGGTCTTATCGCCAGTCTGCCATTAGCCACCGTCCACCGCTTTAATCCAGTGACGATGCGGGCCGTACATTACCAACAACGCTGGCTACTGCCGAACTTATCCAACGCCTCGATGCTGACGTATCATCACCAGGCGCTGTACGTCGGCCAATTCAAATCTGGCCAGCCCACCCTGATGGCCCGTTTTCCATTAAACGTGGCTGGTCACCCGATTGCCGCAGCACCAACTGCAAATTCAAATGCACCGCACACACACCGATTGCAACGCGCTGTCAGCGACTTGCAAGGCAATTTACCTGCCAACCTCCAAGGCATCACGTTTTATCGTCAGTACGCCTTATGCTCACAATCATACGGCCAGCACGCATCAAAATTAGTGATACTCAAAATGGCCGCCGCTTCAGCAGTGCCGGCTCCGACCGTCATGGCCACGTATCGGTTACCACCGCAGCTGGAACAAATCACCGTTCACGGTCATCGGTTGCATTTGCTGTATGAAACTGGGGCCGCAGCATATCGCCAACAACAACCCGACGCCATCGACCGCGTTTTGACGATCAGTTTGTCGCGACTCCTCGACTAGCTTCAGCCGCCGTATAGCCTGTTTCGGCACGCATTGTCACTTTTCGTTTGCCACAACAGTTCGTGCACATCACCTGTGAGGCTTTCAGAAATAACCGATTCATTTTCATGATAAATCCCACACGCCACCGTAAATAAGCGTACAATGTAACGGTAAGACTATTTAAGGGAGAACGCATATGTATCAGTTATTAACAGATTCAACCGTTGATTTACCATATCAACTGCTTCAGGACAATGACGTGCACTTTGTGTCCATGAACGTCACCATTAATAACCAGGAATACGTGGATGATCTGGGACACCATTTTAATTTAGACCAGTTCTATCAACAGATCGGTAACGGCGTCATGCCCTCGACCGCCCAAATCAATATCGGCCAGTTTGTCGAATTCTTCAAACCGTACGTCCAAGCCGGAACGCCAATCCTGTACCTTGGCTTTTCATCCGGCTTGAGTGGCACGTTTAACAACGCTGAGCAAGCTAAAACGATGCTCCTACAAGACTACCCGGACGCTAAAATCTATCTGGTCGACTCCTTAGCGGCTTGTTGTGGTGAGGGGTTGATGCTCCTCGACGCCATCGACAAACGCAATGCCGGGATGCCAATTGACGAACTCGCAGCCTGGCTAACGGCTAACCGTCTGTACTATCATCAGTGGTTCACGGTCGATGATCTCAACTACCTGTATCACGGTGGGCGCGTGTCCCGGACATCGGCCACGGTCGGTTCATTACTACAAATCAAGCCGGTGATGGATGTCGATCCCCAAGGCCATTTGCGCCCAGTTCAAAAAGTGCGTTCACGGCGTCGTTCATTATCAGCCCTCGTGAAAAACACACTGGCTGATTGTCGTAATCAGGACGACCCGCGCATTATTGTCGCAACTAGCGATACCGATGATGCGGCACAAACAGTTCGTGAACAGATCCTAGCCAAACTTCCGAACGCCGAAATCATTCTCGCCAACATCGGGCCGACCATTACGAGTCACACTGGCCTGGGTTGTGTCGCCGTCTTCTCATTTGGAAAAACTAAACGTCAATAAATTAAAAATCACGTTCAGCCCGATCCAACAGTTGTGTTGGTGGGTGAACGTGATTTTTTAGTTCGGATGCAAGTGCAATGCCGTGCAGTTAGGCGACTGAGCGACGGGTGATTTCAAATGATGCAACTAGCACGCAGTCGTTTAGAATTGCGATACGGCTGAATTGTAAGACAACATAACGTTATTCATAAAATAATCGTCGTGATTATCATGCATAGCTATTCTAGTCCAGCGACTTGACGTTGCTTCTTGTTAGCCTGTTGGGCTACGTAATGAAGTACCGTTTTATATTCTTTACGCGTCGCCTGTTGGGAAAATAACGCAAAATCATGATTATATTTTGCCATAATGGCATCGACCTCTTTTTTTTCAATCATTTAAACGGGCCTCCAATTCAGTTTTGCTAAACAAGGTGGGCAGAATCAGGTCAATATTCTCAACATCTTCCACGATATCCTCAATATCATCTTGATAATTTTTCAGGATTAAAGATAATTCAATGTTGTCGCCAAACAAGCGCTTGGCTTCCGCAACATTGGTGTGAGACTTATCATAAGCGTTGATAAACCGCTCTTTAGGCACAACCCGGCCGGCTTTAATCGCGCGAGCTTTAGTGAAATCCCAGGCAACCACTGGATCTTGATTGACAAAATAGATGGTCGTGTCGTAATCATGATCTAGCGCGCGCTGAATATTCATGGTGGCACGCGAGAAAGCAAACGTCCCATCAAGGATAAACGAATAGTGTTTTTTAATCAGGCGTGTGAAACACCAGTCCACTAACCAGGCTGATCCGCGCTGAAAATCGGCAGCGTTCTGACCACTATAGCCGGGAAAATATTGCCTGAACCAATCCGCATCCAATCGCACAAGTCCGGTGCCAAGTTTCGCAAACTCTTCAGCGACTTCCGTCTTCCCCGCTCCAGGTGTTCCCGCCATAAAAATCGCTTTTTGCCGCTGATTGACTGACCTATCTTTAACGAGCATCTCCCAAAATTCCAGTTTGTGTTGTTTGGCATAGCTTAGTGATTCATCGTCCATCGGTCTGTCCCTCCTCCAAAATTAACGTCCTTAATTCATTTCAATAGTCCTATATCCTCAATAATCGCTTGTCGTCGTCACACACTGACATAACGGCCGTAGGAATTTCATACTGCCACTTTCCAGCGGTACTGGTGCGTTGGGCCCTGCGACCATGTCTGTTCATTGGTCAGAATGATTAATAATGATATTTCAAGGACGAGATTATACTATCCACCACTATGATCATTGAACTGTGCGGCGCCGCGGTTAATCTCAGCGTGCGTTTTTTCACTCGATAACAGATACATCGTTTCTTGCATGGCATCGTAATCGCGTTTTCCGATAACCACTATTGCATTCTCAGGCTGTTTCGTCGTTACCAGCAGCGAATCAGAATCATGATTAACTTGTTTCATGTAGTTACTAAGATTCCGTTGAAACTGGTTGTATGGGACCGCACGCATGACATTCACCCTTTCTCTAACTTTCATTAGACAATTGTACGTACAGGTATGCAAGCTTTTGCGAATGCAACTTGATTGTTCGCGAATAACTATAAATCGCGCAGGTTTAAACATGATGATACCCACCATGCCTAGTTGTTCCCACATGAAAAAGAACTGTGGTAAATCGTCATCAAAAGGAGGCGACGATTCCGGACGATCAAGTGCTGGCAATTACTACCATCGTGGCGCATCGTAATCACTGCAGACGCTATGCTTTTTGAT
>NZ_JAGYGS010000052.1:0-22628 GCF_018991185.1 Lactiplantibacillus sp. 7.2.4 | reverse complement strand
ATATATTCAATAGTATCTCTGTTAAATTCAACTTGTGGTGGTACAGTGATTTGACTCAATTTCGTATTCCTCCTTTAACCTTGTATATTCTACTCATGCTTTATAGATATGTGTTAAGTAAAGACAGTACTTATCATAAAGCGAGCGGCAGGAGTCGAACCTGCATTGGAAGGTAGGCTATATTTGAATTAAAGGAACCATTCTACCGTTGAACTATACTCGCATGAAGTACATCCATCTTCTTGGCGGGAGGGAATGTGCTTTTTGGTTTGTGGCAAACAACCGTTCGATGTATACTAAACAATTAGTTAGGAGATACATGACTTAAATTTGTTGCTTAATAATTATCTGTTTTTTTGAATTGCAGCATAGGTTTCCTTACTGTCTAGTAAATTGCCTTCTTGATCGTTAACAGATATTATAAACTCGTATATATCTTCGGCCACCAAGTTTACTATAGGAGTAGTAATTTTTATAACAGTGCTTGCTCTCGTATGCTCCTTGTTAGTAAAGCTAACATTACTTAAAGAATTTTTGTCAAGTTTATAATTGTTTTTAGTGTTTACTAGGACTATATCACTGCTGTTCTTTATAGAAATGCATATCTTGTATGTCTTATTAATGTCAAAATCAAATAGCAAGGATTGTAAAATAAATTTGTTTGATACAGGAAAATTAGACACCCCATATCTTGCTATTGGTTTACCAGTTTTGTCAGTACTATACAGATAATTTATTTTTTCTACATGCTTATTGATCACTATATGGCCAGCTTTCTAAATTATAGGAGGTTTTAAAATGTTAAAAATTGTCTTCTTTGTATCAAGTCTAAGTAGTTCACAGAGATGTAATTTGTTGTTAACACTATTAATATCACAACATCCAGATTGGTCACGGTCTGATACGATGGATTACATTCGCTTTCACAGTGATAAAAATAGACTTATTTATGAACTAGAAAAATCTATTCGATTTGGGACTGAGTGTGGTCTTTAGACACATCTGGTGTTGACTTTAAGTGTGAGCTGATTGGAGCATTTTCTTGTTTTATAGATAATTTTATTTGCTCTGTCAATAAATCGTCAAACTTATCAGCTTTCTCTTTAGCTGTTTTGTACTTTTCTTCTATAGTATCTGTGTGTCCTCGTAATCGTCCGTACACATATTTACAGTTACCATATAACGCCCAGCCCCAAAGAGCAGTAACTATTAGCCCCGCGATTATTGATGTGTAGGCACCGTATTTCCATGTTGCACCAATCGCTATTAGTGGAGTTATTATCGCGCTAAGAATATAACTGAAATTCCATGGCTTCTGATCGATAAATAATCATCTTCTATTCTTTGCACATCTCAAACTTTGACCGGTGGGATGTACTTTTTTGTTACAACGCGAGCAGCAGGAGTTGGACCTGCATAGTACTCCAAGAAAGAATGGGCTTCAAGACTTGGAATAATGTTCTACCGCTGAACTACGCTCGCAAGATGCCAACTGAAATGATTCAATTGGCTTGACTGGCAAAATTTTACTATTCCTCTCCTTGCTTGAAGCGTGTCACCAAATCGTTTTTAATTCCTTTAAGCATACGGTCGTATTCTGCTTCGGAATAGCTATCTTTTGATAGGTAGAGAATGGCGTCAGATTTTACAAAGACTGTTAAGTCACTGATAATATCTTCTATTAGTTCGTACCTTGAAATATCTTGATGCATAGTATGCCTTCTTTCTTTATTTTAATGCGAGCGGCAGGAGTCGAACCTGCATCAATATAGGATGTGAGACCTATGAGAAGTGTGCAAATAATTGTTCTACCGTTGAACTACACTCGCGTGAAATGGACCTTGTTGGGCTCGAACCAACGACCGGACGGTTATGAGCCGTCTGCTCTAACCAACTGAGCTAAAGGTCCAATGAAAATTTAAATGCGAGCGGCAGGAGTCGAACCTGCATTGGAAGGTAGGCTATATTTGAATTAAAGGAACCATTCTACCGTTGAACTACGCTCGCAAGATGCCAACTGAAATGATTCAATTGGCTTGACTGGCAAAATTTTACTATTCCTCTCCTTGCTTGAAGCGTGCCACCAAATCGTCTTTAATTCCTTTAAGCATACGGTCGTATTCTGCTTCGGAATAGCTATCTTTTGATAGGTAGAGAATGGCGTCAGATTTTACAAAGACTGTTAAGTCACTGATAATATCTTCTATTAGTTCGTACCTTGAAATATCTTGATGCATAGTATGCCTTCTTTCTTTATTTTAATGCGAGCGGCAGGAGTCGAACCTACATCTGAAAGTATCTAGTTAGCAATTCATAGGAGTACTGTTCTACCGTTGAACTACGCTCGCGTGAAAGCACATCCATCTTCTCGGCGGGAGGGGATGCGCTTTTTTTAGTGTAGACGATGAGAATAGTAAAATACAAACGTATGTTTTATAATTGTACTGAAAAAGTTGATGACAGGAGAGAAAGCATATGTTTAATAAAAGTGAGATAAAAAAATATTCTTCTGACGGTACGAATCTAGTTAGCATAGTAAAATCTTTGAACTACTTTGAGACAATTAATTTTTTAGCGGTAATCAATAAAGCCAATAATCCTAGTTGGACTAACCGAAAATGTTACTTAGATGCTACAAACATGTACTCAGATGATGACAGGATGTCATTTTTGATTCAGCAAGCATTTAAGAATGGATTATGTTAATCATGGAAGAAGCAATGCGCTGTCACCAATATTAATCGGTTCATCGTCAATGCTTAATCCACCAGATATTTGGTTTAAATTCACTTTAAGAGGGGATCTGTAGTTTCCTGCTACGGGTCCTGCCAGAAAGTCCTTTGCAATAGGTTCACAAATCGCAAATTTATCTTGCACAGTAGTAACTTCTACAATAGCTTTTTTTGTGACAAGTTTGCCAATAACTGTGCCATTTTCATCTTTTACATCTTCGCCGTCGTTTCCAGATATCTGAAAACGTTGGCCTACTGTAACGTCATCTGAAATACCGCCATTTATTAGAATATGAGTTGAATCAATAATCTTTATGATTCTGAATTTTTTTGATTGCATTTTGTTCCTCCTGATTTAGTGTTTCACTGAGCGTGTAGCTATTTAGAAGAGTTTCATAAAACTGTTTCATCTGTTCTAATATACTGATTGTGTTTTCAAGTCCACGAATCGTTTCCATCAGTTTTTTATTTTCTTCTTTTAACCCACTGAGATTTACATTTACTGCGTTCTGTGCATTTTTTTCTTCAGTGAGCTCCTGTTGTAGCTTACCTAATTGTTTTTTTGTATCAACATTTGCAGCCAACAGCCACAAAATAATCGTTAGAGGGATGAAGATAATAAGACTGAGTAGGCCTGTTTTATGGTAGCTTGTTCCTAGTATACCAATGGATGCAATTGATATGGCTCCCGATACGTTACTTGCAGTTTTTAGAATGTTTTTAGCGGTAAAAATATTGATCACCTTCGTTCAACAATTACAATGTTATTTTTATAAAATGTTTTACCACAATACCGATGGTGAAGACTAGTTGGTACTGTAGTCATTCAAATTAAGTGAGTTGTCTTGAATTGAATTAATATCAATTGTAATTTTGTTCTTTTTAGGATTAACAGTGTCATCTGATGTTGCATCTGGATCGCTTAAACTAAGTTCAATATCATTTTCGTTATTATTCAACTTATATGAAAATTCCTGTAAAGTGTGTAGTTCCTTTTCAGGCATTAAAGAGTTAGACGCACTGTCAGTTATTTCGTTGAATTTGTTGTAATCATCGATGTTGTTGTTGTCTCTATAGTATTGGGAAGCCGAGTTGCTCCCATTCAGATTGATTTTTTGAGACTTATCTTTGTTTAGTTGCCGTGCTTCTATATTGGGCGTCATAATGTCACTGGCATCGACTTCTTTTTTAGTAGTGTTTTTATAGGTAATATCTAAAATGAAGTAGTGATTATTATCTAGGGTATAGCCAATTAACTTATTAATTTTTAGTGTACCTTTAGGGCCATAGAATGTTTTTCCCTTGGCGTAATACTTGTAATGCTGAGCTGTATTAGATTTTGAGTGGCTGCTACTGTTTGAACTCTTTGGCGAGTTAGAATTGGTCGAGCAGGCAGAGAACATCCCAACACTTAATATAGTCATACCGATTGCAATCATTCTTTTCATTGTAATTTCTCCAAATTAATATTTCCCCAAATAGAAATCCCCATGATTATTAAATTCTAACCCCCTAGCTTTTAATGACTTCCTATCTGGTCAGCACTTTTAGATCAGTGAAGCCAGTTCGTGTGGTAACTTGAAAAAATCTAAGAAGTCTAAAACATCTTCTTGTTTGCTCCAACCATATTCATCTTTCAACATGGCCAGCATAAACTTATTAGCCTCAGTTTCATTACCATCGGATAGAAAGCTTGTCGTATTTACCGCAAAAAACTGCGTATTAAATCCTTTGTGATGCCGTGTATGAAAAATTTCATGATAGCAAACACCATCTTGAGTTCGTTCATCAATTGTGTTGTTAATGACAATCATTGGGATTCGATGTGAGTTGTTATTGTAGCCGTAAATATTGTTGCCAAGGTTATTGAATTGCACGTTAATACCCAAGTCACGCGCCAAATCAAAAGCACTTTGAATCCCAAACTTGTTGGTTAAGTGGTCAATATCTTCTTCAATCCACCGTTCCATATAACCAGCTCCTATTATTCCTCTCCATTACGATACTTTTTGGGAGTGAACTTCCTTTTTGCTAATTGTTTGGATAATTCTAATGTTTGACGCATGGACGCTTTGAGCAGTTCTTTGTCCTGATCAGATAGCTCTTGTCCATTTTGGAAAAATGATAAAGAATGTTTGGAGTCGAGCCCGTTCATCATATCTTCAAGTTCCTTATCGATACTTTTTTCATCTTTTTCAGTTAGATCATAGTAATGTTTTTTATTATCAGAGGATTCACTGTTTATGCTGTTGTTTGCAGAAGATAGGCCAGCAAGATTAAGAATTTCTTCTCGCGTAATTCTCAGCCCTTTAGCCATGCGAACCAAAGTATCTACTTTAGGTATGTTCCTTTCTCCACGTTCAACAAGTGACCAATAAGATGGTGAAATTGCAGGTTTACTATCGGTTTTAGATTGTTGTGAGACTTGTCGCAATGAAAAATGTTTCCGCAGACGAATCTCTTTCAATGAGTTTCCGAACTCTTCCGGTGTTATTGAATCCATTCATATCAGTCCTCCTAATGATTTTAGTATAACAAAAGTCGAAAATACTTAAATGATTTGTAAAACTTTTATATAAAAATCGTTGACAAAAGTTTTACGAATGGTATTATATAAATGTAAGTTAAGAAAGGAGGTAATCGGATGGTTCAGCTATATGTAGTTGGCAAAAAGAAAATCGATGTTTTATTGGCATGGCATGGATATACTCAGAAATCATTGTCAAGCCGTGTTAACATTGGCCCTAGTTATATGTCTTCAATTATCAATGGGAAGAAACCAGTTGGTAAAAGGACAGCCAAAAAGATTGCTGACAAGCTGGGAGTTGAAGTGACGGATATTTTTTTTATTCCTAATGTTGACAAAAGTTATACAAAACCAAAGGAGGCGGCAAAATGAAACAAAAACAAGTAACACAATTGTTAGTCGAGTTACACGAACTTAATAAAACGCTCAAAACTATCGCAAGTAGTCTTGAGCGCAAAGAAGTAAGCCATGATATTTTCCCAGGGATTGCTTTTAAAGCTGCCCCGGTATCAAAAGAAGAGTTTGTAAAACATTATGGTGAATACGTAAAGAGATGTAGCAACTAATATCCGTATTCAGAAAGGAACTGGCTACTGCGTTCTTCGTTAGTAGACCATGCATCAAAGCGAACAATTGAAACACGTTGTGATTTTTCTATCTTACTAAGTTCTTGTTTCAGTTCAGTGATTGTTAGTTCTGATTGAATTGCAATCTGAAAGGGAAATATTTGAACCCATTTATCTGGAGATAGATTCTCTAAAGTTGTTCGAATGGTCACTGCAAATTCAGAGTTTAGATCTTTTTCTGGATTAAAAGTTACTAAATAGTTATTCATTAATATCACCTCCTTGCAATCATTATATCGCAGGGGTAGTGAAAGGAGATGCCAAAATGAAACAAGATAAGCCCGTTCTGAAAGTTGAAGCGGAGATGCAAAACATTGAACAAGTAAAAGAGTTGCTACCGCAAATAGCAACTCTTCAAGAGAAATATGATGTTCAATTAGTTATTCATCAGACTTCTTCAAGGGATCAATTGCTCCCTGAACTACCTTAAGTAGATAAGCGTAATTGTCGCCAACAATATTGCCGTTTACAACACTTGACATACTTCTGCCTTGGCCTTGACCTACGACACCGGTATGGAGACTAGCATTGTGATTGAGCATTGCAATAGTTAGTTCTGCTGCGATTTCTTTATCAGATTTTTCTGGCATTATGTTCACCTCCTTTCAAATAAGACAAATTATTTCTCCACCTCGTTGTAAGGCGGAAAGTCGAAGAAGTCATGGACGCTGATGCCGAGAGCAGAACAAAGTGAATGCAATAGATCTACTTTTGGAACACTCTGCCGGTAAATGAAAGAACTCACTGTTGATTGAGTAACTCCTGCTAACGTGGCCAAACGATTAACGGTTAAATTACGCTCGCGCATAAGATCATACAAGCGTTGAATTATTAATTCTGATTCAGTCATAAAAGATCCTCCAAACGTGTTTGCGTTAATCGTAAAACAAATTCATTTAAAAAAGTTACGCCGCTGCGTTGACAATTTACGCAATGGCGTTATAATAAAAGCATAGTTACGCAAATGCGTTAACTCTAAGGAGATGAAAACATGATTGGCTCAGAAATTAAAAAAATTCGTTCCAAGCTTGGCTGGACACAAGCAAAGCTAGCTGATGCTGCGGGCGTATCACAGAGTACTGTAAATACTCTTGAGAACCGAACAAAGCATCCTGATGCTGTAACACTAAATTTACTTGCAAAAGCAATGGGTGTAACTGTGGATGACTTATTAGAACCAAAGGAGGTGGCCAAGTAATGGAAGTCACACAAGAACAATTGCACGAAATGGTCCAATCAGAGGTAAACGCAGCTATTGCCGCCAAAAGCCTAGCACCAGTCAAAGCAAGAAACACTGCCTGGATGGAGCTTAAAAACGATATTTCGAAATTTGTCAACGAGAAGTACGGTAAGAACCCAAAAGCTTATTCATTGTCAGACGCAGTTAAAACGATCATTAGATTCCATTTAGGTGTGTCTAACGTATATCAAATTAACGAGAGCAACATTGATGAAGCGCGTCGAATATTTGAGTTACTAAAAGCAAATATTTAATTTTCAAAGAACGGAGGAAACAAAATGACACATCTATCACGAACTACTTTAATTAATGCACTAGCAAAGGTTAAACCAGAAACACCAAGAGTAGTGTTTGAGGCACTAAGCGATAAAGCACTAGATGCTGAATTTCGGGCGGTAACGGCCGAGTATAACGAGCAAGCTAGCCAACTTATGTCAGTTTCATATTAGGAGGTGCGAACATGTCAGATACGATATTGGTTCGGCATGAGGCTCCAAAGGGCTTCCAATTCATTAGCGAAGAAGAATATGAGAGGTTCCAAGCCTGGAAGCAAGCACAACGTGGTATTCGTACTTGGAAGCTTAAAGATTTGGCCAAGTATAAATACGGAACTAAATCAACCGAACGAGCTTCGCGATACTTAATCAAGCATCGCCATGATTTGGATGTTGAACAGGGTGGCTTCATTGATTATGTGAATACCCATAACGGCTGGCATATCCCTGCTGCCGATATGATGGATTATCTATTAAGCCATCCCGACTAACTGAATTATAAGTGAATTACACGGAAAGGCTACCTAAAGCCCTTTCCAAAATACAGAGGTGTAGGTATGAAAAACAAATTCTCAGAGCAATTATCATTAGCGTTGGACAGGCATAAAGAATCAACACAGCAGCAGATTGCAGATAGGACGCATGTTTCTCCCGGACAATTGTCCCGGTTGAAGAGTGGATCAAGAAGCACTGATCCACAAATCAGGAAGTCGTTAGCAAATGTAATTAACGATTTTTGGCTTAGCTATTCTGGTGCTCGCGAGAATTTCGGAGTGCTGTCATTCCAGAATGACAGGCGTCTAAAGGGTGATATGTTCTCAGCCCTAATGCGTCAGAAGAAAGAGCAGCAAGAACGAGAGGCAATGGAAGCTGAGTTTGAGAATGCTATTGCAATTAATCCAAACGATCGGACACCAGCGCAGCAGCTAGTCATTGAACGTTATCCACGTGAATACGCTGAAGAGATTAGCGCCGAGATAACTGATTTAGCTAAGAAAGCTGAGTATGCTGGCATCTCGATGGATAAATTGCAAGAAGTCATCGATAAAGTTAATCGGAAAAATGGATAGGAGGCATCGCAATGATTGAAGGAGCATTAGTAGGCTGCGCGTTAACTGCATTGTGGTTCAAACGTCATGAAGTTGCTAGTTGGTTTGGAATTTAAGGAGATGAAGACGATGAAGTTCACATTCCGGATCGGAAACGTGCTTTACAAACAGATCACGATTCAGGAGTTAGATAGTCTTTTTAACACGTTTAAGGAGGTTGAACGAATTGGAAGTACGCAAAGCATCGCCAAAGCCTAAATTCGAGTACGAAAAAAGCTGCTCGAGTATTGGAAGTACCCGCGCAGCTAAGACGCTTAATAAATTTATTTTCGAGTTCTAGTGTACTCCGAAACAGTCACTAAGACAATGGTTGGTCACGTTAATACGGAGGTGGACGAAATGAACGGCTACGATAGTTGGTTAATTGACCAAGAAGAAGCTGCAGAAGGTTGGCGTGATGATGTGCCTACTGAGGAAGAGCTGATTGAAAGTGGCGTCATTGCTGATTATTAAATAAACAGGAGGTTTCAATTATGGACGCAATGTTAAAAGAAGAACTTAGAACGGTGACGGAACGTGAAAACGAAGGCTTCAAAATTGACTCATTGGAGAAAGCTGACTGGGCGTTAAAGAAGCTCAAGGCTATCCAAGCGCATGATGATGAAATTGGTCAAGTTGCGAAGAACAATATTGACCAGGCAATTGCATGGCGCGACCGGGAGCTTGATAAGAACCAAGCCAACCGCGAGGACTTCGAAGGGTTACTGACCGACTATTTACGTGATCAACGGTTAGTCGATAAGAAATTCAAAATCGATACCCCTAATGGCCGTGTATCAACTCGTAAGAACCCGGCTGGGTTGGCGTATGACGAAAAGATGGTTTTAAACTCGCTTCGTAATCAGGGCATGAGCCAATATATCAAGGTCAAGGAATCTATTGATAAAGTCGATTTAAAAAAAGCTGGTCGCATGGTTGGTGACAAGTTTGTCATGGAAGATGGCGAGATTATCGCTGGTATTACTGAAAAACCGGCAACTGAGAAGGTCACGTTTAAATACTAGGAGGAACCAATATGAGTGAAGCAATCGCGAAAGCAGAAAATCAAACGAACAGTCTATCCCTAATCATGGGTACTGATCAAAACAAGATGGCTAGCGAACTACAGGCTATCTCTAATTTCCAAACTATGGTTCAACATCAACTAAAAGATGGTCAAGATTTTGGGGTCGTCCCTGGTACACAGAAGCCGACGCTCCTTAAACCGGGTGCCGAAAAAATTCAAATGTTGATGGGCGTGACCAGCGAATACAACGTTATCGATAAAGTTGAGGACTACGAGTCGGGTTATTTCGACTACACCGTCAAGTGCGTGCTATACAAGAGCGGTATGCAGTTAACTGAGGGATTAGGGTCGGCAAATACAAAAGAGAGTAAGTACGTTTCTCGTGATGGCTTTTCAATGAAAAACACGGTATTGAAGATGGCAAAAAAGCGAGCTCAAGTTGATGCCACACTGACCATCGCTAGTCTATCAAATGTCTTCACGCAAGATGTTGAAGATATGCAGAACTTTAATCAACGTGAGAATAACGAAACCATGACTTATGATGAAGCCTTTAATTTGAAACTTAATTTTGGCAAAAACAAAGGCAAGAGCATGGGAGATGTCATGAATGAGAATCGTGGCTATATTGAATGGCTAGCTGAGAATGCACAGAAACCTGAATTTAAGACTGCTGCTAAATTATTACTAGCTGGCAAGCAACAGCCTGTAGCAGACGATAAAGCGAATGAAGATTTTGATCCTACCACCATCATTGCTAGTTCAAAGCAGACAAGTGAGATTGCTAACCTTGCCGGTGAGCTGGCTGCCAAAACCAAGAATGGCACACCATTATCGGTGACTAATGAGGTTATTCAACAAATTGTCCCTGATTGGAAAGGGACTGACGACGATTGGAAGAATCTAACAGTAGCACAAGCAGAGGATGCTAAGAGCCAGTTACAAGGGTTGCTAGCGGCATTTGATAAGAAATAAACATTCGAATTGGCTTGAATGCAGCAGTGACTGAATACACCGAACGGGTGAAAGGCCCATTAGTAAAGGAGGGACGAATTTGGATTACTTCAAACAACGACGAGCGTACCGTAATTTTAAAATGTATGAAGCGAGTGTCTCTAACGGCCAAAATAATCTGTATCGCGAGTTACTAGACTATGCGAACGACGAAGGCAAGTTGGACGTTCAGTTTCGCATGAAAAATTCGGCATTACTCAGTCTGACAGGACTATCCGAACCCGGCCTCGATAAAGCACGCAACTCATTAGTGCAACTAGGACTAATTAAATACGTTAGAGGCAAGAAAAATGTGAAACCACCTGAATATTACATTATTAATTTATATAGTAGGTCAGCTGGTTACCCAACCAGTAACCCAACTACAAGTCATAAAAGTAGGTCAACTGGTTTAGATAAAGTAGGCCAACTGGTTGGGCAAGGTGGAGGTCAACCAGTAGAACATAAAGAACTTACTAGTACTGACCCTGACTTGACTGATACTGACTCTTATGATGATGACGCGGGCGTGACACGCGAGCAGGTCATTAACGATTGGACCAACCTGTGGGGATTTCCGAACGGAGTTGCTCGTCCCGAAATTGATGAATGGCTCGCGGCACTTAAACCTGAATTGGTGGCTTACGCCATTCAAATTGCTGGTGAACACGATGTACAGTCGCGGGGAGCTTTGAAATATTTGCGTGCAGTGATCAAGGGTTGGCAGCAACGAAAGATTACGACATTGGCACAGGCTAAACAAGCAACCGCTGATCACGATAAACGGTTGGCTAATGCTAATAAACCGGGTGGTTATTCGAAGCCGCACCGTAAGGAAATTATGCCAAAGTGGGCGCAAAACGACGCTTCTCAGGCGGATTTTAAGCCAAAGCCAAGTAATCCAATGACCGATGCTCAACGCAAAGAGCTGGCTGAGCGCCTAAACAAACTGGTTTCAAAGGAATAAGGAGGTATTCCAGATGTACGCAGTTAAGACAATTGATCAAGAGCATAAAGTGCTTGCGACTGGTAGTGAGCCAGAGCTACATCGCTTGGTACTGTCAAAGTACCGGCGCGGGCAATGGCCGTTTCCAGTAGTCATTGAGCCCGAGCAGGCTCAGCCGTGGGATGATAAAGCCTACTTGGAAAGCATGCGACCGAACCCTGAGACCGAGGAACGAGAGCAAATTAAAGAGATTCGCCATGCTCATCGTGCCGGCAAACACACGATTAGAGCGATGGCAGACGAAACTGGCTATATTACCAAGCGAGTGAGCTATCTCGTACACAAGTACAGTTTGCCGTTGCGGAACGAGTACTGGCGGGCTGAGAAGTACGACAATCCCAACGAAATTATTACTGGACAAACAGTTGATTTGCTAGGTGATAAGATCGGCGCCCCAGCTAGATCGATAAGGCAAGCAAGCTACTCAAATGGCATTGTCTGTGGCTACTACATCAGCCGGGTGCCGAAAGTATGACAATCAAGTACCCAAATGGAGCAGAACCTAAATACCGCCATGCTAAACCACGTAAAGACTCTAGGCATACTAAACATGGACCAGGACCAGAACAAATGATTCAGCGCGGAATTATCGAGGAACTGGCAATGGCGGGACATCATGTTTGGCGGATCAACGTTGGTAAAGTGAAGATGGAGGACGGCCGGATGTTCAGCGCAGGCCCACAGGCTGGTTTCCCTGATGTATGCGGTTACCGCAAGTCAGACGGCAAGATGTTCTTTATCGAGGTTAAGACGAAAACAGGCAAGCGGCGCCCGGCACAAGAATATTTCGCCAAAGAGATTGCACGTGATCCCGTGATTTACGACGTTGCCCGCTCACCGCAAGAAGCGCTTGAAATTGTGACCAAAGGATTAAACCGAACGGAGGACGTGAAGTAATGACTGATTTAGCACTTAAATTAGGCCGTAAGACCGTGGTGGCCTACATGGTCGTCTTGACTTTTTAAGGCGAAATTATGAAAAACTATCCCAAGATTTATAAGCGTTATGGTGACGCCTTCAAGCGTTGTGAGCACTTAAATCATGTGATCAAGAGCGATGATTATCGCTGGAAATTGATGTGCGCTAAGGGCTGGTATGACGTTGACCCGAATGACAAGGGGGATTAGATATGGAAAATGACATTTCAAGCACTCAACTAGCTTCTAGAAGTGATAACTCATTAGTCAGCATTAAAAAGAATATCAAGCGCAATATGTCTTATTTGGAAACAATTGCCCCTGTAAAAATTGATTATGTAAAAACTGAATCCGGTCAAACTGAAAAAGTATTTTGGTTAAATGTATTTCAAGCTTGGTATGTGGTATCTAGTTTCAAGAACACGCCTAAAAATCGGCGGTTGAAAATGGATTTAACTGAGTCGGTATCCAGAAGCACTGACATGAAAGGTGCTTGGGTAGGTGCTATTAAGCAGCTTCAGGAGGATTGAAAATGAGTGATGAAATGAAAGAGCTACGTAGGCGATTAATAAATGATGCTATCGGATGCCAAGAAGAAGACGACACGAAAACAAAAGACGGGATTATAATTGCCTTGTTTGAGATGGAACATTTAGACGAACCTTATATGGGCACTGATTATTCGCAAGGGGATGGCGACGATGATTAAGTTTAGAGCGTGGCACTGACAACTGAGCAACAGGCACAAATTGGTCAGGACTTCATTGCTGACATTATGGAGTTGAGTGATCGCGAGAGTAAACAAAAAGCCGCCTACTAAGGCGACCAGTCATAGGGCCACTCGAATGGCCGTTGCCAGTATAACATATAAAAAGCGCTGCCATTGCTGACCGCGCTACGATTGATACCTACAAAATTAATTATAGCACAGTCAAAACAAGGGGTGGCATGATGGAGAGCATTTTTAAGGACGTTGATGAAGAACGAACAATTGCTAATGCGGAACGGGTGCTAAAAGACTATTGGAAATGGCGACTACGAGCTCGCAGGGTTAATTTCAACCTGCAAAGTCCAGCAATGGACGGAATGCCTAAAAGTCCTAGCTATGGCAACCATATTGAAGACAAGCAAGTTAGTAAAGCTAACGATGATTTTATGGCTAATTTAGTTGTCAAGGTCATTGAAGCTGTTACAATTGATGAAGAAACGGAGAAATATTCAGAGCTATTAATGCTGCTCTATGTTAAACGGTATTCGAAAACTAAGTGCATGATTAGCCTGAATATCTCCGACAAAACATTTAATAAGTATTTGAAACAAGCCCAGTTAATGTTCGCTGAGATATATCCGGATGGCGTGGAAGACCTGATCGTTAAAAAGTATGATCCAGAGATTATTGCTCACTACGACGAGGACTGAATTTACTCCGACAAAATTCCGAGTAAATTCCGACAAGTTTCCGTGTTGATTCCGGTAAATAAGTCAAAAAGGGGAGTAAATTAGTATTATCGATAGATAGGTAAGCCACCCCAGCTTGTTAGCCTATCGTCACGGCGGTGCGTCAGAGATGGAGAGCTGTGTCGGTCTGTAAAACCGATCCCATTGGGTGAGTAGGTTCGATTCCTACCGCCGCCATTAAGCAAGTAAGTACGCAATGATAGTGCGTGAATATTTGAATCAACAATAACCTATGCTTACTTGCTTGCTGTTCAGTGCGGAAAACTGGACGGCACCTACATAAGACGCGCAATCAAACGACCACCAGATTGCCTGCAGGAACAGGTGCGCTGTGGTAACCAACATAAGTAGATAGGATTGGAGGTGATAGCCTTCATGCCTTCTCAGTAGTTGCTAGCCGGATTCAAGCCCCGGTTAGCTCATATTCCCGTAGCTCAGTGGCAGAGCGCCCAACTTATAATTGGGAGGTCGCTGGTTCGATGCCAGCCAGGAATATTGCCAGCGGACATTAGGGAGAGTGAGAGCGCTCCTCTCACCGCTGGCGTTGTCTATTAGTCAAAGCCCGGGGTCGGAACCGGGCTTTTTTGATACATAAATTTAGGAGTGATGTCATGGCAGTAATGGTTCACAGCAAATATGGGTACGAGCCACCTGAATGGGTGCAGGCTGATTCCCGGCTAGATAAGTGGTACAAGGATAAGCGTCGTGCTAAACAGCATGGCGCTTTTAGTTTGGATAAAAATAAGGAGGAAGCAATTATGAATTTTGGAGAAGCGCTTGAAGAATTAAAACGAGGTAATTGTGTTGCACGTAAAGGCTGGAACGGCAAAGGCATCTTCATTAAATTGAAAAAGGGAGAATCTTTGAACACTCCCAATAATCGTTTTAATGAGGTTATGACTCACGATTTCATTTATATTGACACGACTGGGCTACGCACGAACAATCCGAATGCACCTATGGATCGAGTTCCATGGTTAGCTAGTCAAACTGATATGCTAGCTGATGACTGGGTCGTAGTCGAATAACGATGACTAATTCCAATTAGACGGAGGTGTGGTGGTATGTAATGACACGAAAGTTAACGCCCAAACAGCAAAAGTTTGCCGATGAGTATATCAAGTCTGGAAATGCTTATCAAGCTGCTATTGAAGCTGGTTATTCGCGCAACTATGCAAAGGCACAATCTAGCAAATTGTTGGAAAATGTTGGAATTAAATCTTACATCGATGAGCGAATGGCCGAGATAGCTTCCAAGCGTATTATGGACGCCACAGAAGCCGTTGAGTTGCTTACTAGTATCGCTAGAGGCGAAACTAAAGAAACGGTTTATATTGGCACTGCTGACGGTGTGTACGAGAAGCACAAAGAAGCTGATTTGAAAACACGGATAAGCGCTACTAAGGAAATACTGAAGCGTTATCCGGATAACAATAAGCTTGTTGAACAACAGATTCGCAAGCTTAAAGCTGACGCGGATATTGCGGAGGCTAAAGCTCGCATTATGAATGCCTCAACCGATAGTACTGAAGCAAAAGTTTCTGAATATCTGGATAAATTGGATGACGTCCTAGGTGGTGATAGCGATGGCAATTAGTGAGCTATATACGTCGAAACAAGTTCAAGTGCTGAAAACCTTGCGGCGGACGGACTGGCGACTACTGATAAACTATGGTGCTGTTCGGTCTGGTAAAACTGTCGTTGATAATGACGCCTTCTTGATGGAACTGCGGCGTGTTCGTCAGGTTGCTGACAAATTAGGGGTCAAGGAACCAATGTACATTTTAGCGGGGTATTCAAGCAAGTCGCTACAAAACAACGTATTACAGGAACTGACGAATAAATATGACATTAACTTTCAATTTGACAAACATAACTCTTTCACACTGTTTGGCGTGAAGATTGTGCAGACGTTTACCGGGTCCATTGCAGGGCTGGGTGCCATTCGTGGGATGACCTCGTTTGGGGCGTATATTAACGAAGCTAGCCTTGCTAATGAAGAGGTATTCAATGAAATCCTTAATCGGTGCTCAGCACAAGGTGCGCGAATTATTTGCGATACGAACCCAGACGTTCCGACTCACTACTTGAAAGCCAGCTATATTGATAACGATGATCCTAAAGCAGGAATCGTTAGTTTCCATTTTACAATCGATGATAATACCTTTTTGCCCCCACAATACGTTGAACATCAAAAAGCGGGTACGCCGTCCGGAATGTTTTACGACCGTGCAATACTCGGTCTATGGGTATCTGGTGAAGGTATGGTGTATAAAGATTTTAATAAGGACGAAATGATTATTCCACGGGCTCAATTGCCAGCAGACTTAACCTACTATGCAGGAGTCGACTGGGGCTATGAACATAAAGGAACGATTGTTGTAATGGCTGATGATCGAGTTGGCAATACTTATTTGATTGAAGAACATACACGTCAGTTTGAAGAGATTGATTACTGGGTAGAGATTGCAAAAGATATTCAGCGTCGCTATGGCCGAAATGTTAAGTTTTGGGCTGATAGCGCGAGACCCGAACACGTTGCACGCTTCCAACGTGAAGGGCTCAAGGCGTTCAATGCTAAAAAATCGGTTTTATCAGGAATCGAGTCGGTGGCTAAGTGCATGAAGCAAGGCCACTTTTTTGTTATCAAAGAAGCGATTGATGCCTTCTTAGATGAAATCTACCAGTATGTCTGGGACGAGGCTACGGGCTTACCCGTCAAGCTCAACGATGACGTGATGGACGCGTTACGGTATGCCGTCTATAACACACATGAACGGCTCAAGGCACGGACAATTAAGAAGCCAAAGGGATTAAGAGGATAGGAGGTGAGCGGATGCAGTATGATTTGAACAAGAAGCGCGGGTCCAACGTTGCGATTGACCGTGAATTGGCTGGCAATATTGAAAACCCTAGCTTTGATGTAATTAACTATGCTATCAATCAACAACAGCAACGTATTGACCGTTATAACATGCTGGAACACTACTATGAGGGTAATCAGCACATCTTAAGCCGAAATCTTGAGATGGCGACTAAGTTGGATCGTGCAGATGAAAAGGTAATGACGAACCACGCCAAATACATTACTGACATGATTACCGGCTTTACAACTGGTAATCCGATATCCATTTCACCGGCGAACGGTAAGGATATTAAAGCTATTAAGGATGCTCAGAACCAAATGGATATTGATTCGCATAATACGGAGATGGAGAAAGATTTAAGCGTGTTTGGGTGTGCCTATGAGCTGCTATACATCAAAAAGGTGTCAGACGCAACTACCGAGTTGGCAATTGAAAAAATTGATCCGCGCGGCTGTGTGCTGGTAACGGATGACACGTTGGATAAAAATCCTCTGTTTGGTATTTACTACGTGGAAAAGAAGGACCTGCTTGGTAATGCTAAGGGTTATTTGATTACTGTCTATACGGCCCACTGGATTATTCAGTATCGAACCAAGACAGGACGAGTGCTATCAGATGCTAATTTGGCAAGCAAACCTAAGGCCATTCAACATTATTTTAATGGTGTCCCACTTATTGAGTATCGTAATAACGAAGAGCGTCAAGGTGATTTTGAGCAAACGATTAGCCTAATCAATGCCTATAACGAATTACAGTCAGACCGTATCACCGATAAAAAGAACTTCGTAGATGCCTTGCTGGTAGTCTATGGCTTTACCCTAGATGAGGGCGAGGACGGTGAAGGAGCTAACTTGAAGGACGGTATTCTAGAAGCGCCTGGTAAAGGCGACCAGGGTGCTAGCGTTGAATGGTTGACTAAGAGCTTTGACGAATCACAGTTACAAGTACTTGTTAAGTCGATTAAGGATGACATTCATCAAACGTCTTACGTCCCTAACATGAACGACGAAAATTTTGCTGGGACGATTAGCGGCGAAGCAATGAAGTACAAACTGTTCGGCTTACTCCAATTGTTGGCGACTAAGCAGCGATACTTAACACGTGGAATTCGCCAGCGTCTACAACTGATGCAGAACATTTTAGCGTTTAAAGGCCAGTCAGTAGATGCCTCCGGAGCGACAATTAATATTGTTCCTGATATTCCAGTCAACATGGCGGATATCATTAGCAATATCAAGAATGCTGAAGGTGTCATCCCGCAATTGGTATCACTCGGGTGGTTGCCTGGGACAAATGACCCACAAGAGCTAATTAAGATGTTGGATCAGGAAAAGGAGAAAGCACTCAAGCTACAGCAGAAAGCTATGAGCGGCGAGCCCGCCACAGATAACGAGGAGGTAACTGCGGATGATTCTGGCAACGTTTCAATTAAACAAAAAGCAGGTAGTGAGTTATCAGATAACGGGCCACGCGAATAGTGCTATTAAGGGCCATGACCTAGTTTGTGCTGCTGTTTCGGTGCTTGGCCAAGCCATCACTAATGAGCTATCTAACGCCACTGTTAACGAAAATGGTGGCTTGTTTATTGGATTGATTGAGCCCAGTGCTGATAACAAAGTTCTGTGTGAGACCTTATTACACGGACTACAAGATATTTCAGCACAATATCCTCAGAATTTGCAAGTGGTGGTGAAGGGCAATTAACTCAGAATTGAATAAAATTATTAAAACGATTGGTGTATTTGTGATCGTGATAATTAAAATGCTTGGATTAGTTTCGCTTGGATGGAAGCCAATTACAGGCATTTTAATTTTGCTGTATTTGATTTTATAAGCTCGGAGGTGTAGGAGTGGCGGATGACAAACGCAAGTTAAGTTACTGGCAACTGCGAGCCGTTCAGAGCGAACAGAAATCACATGATGCTGCAACCAAACAAGCGACTATCATTGCAAGGGCGTACATGCGTGCTCAGAACTATTTGACTGGCGAGATATCACAGATATACAAACGATATTTTACGGACGGTAAAGCGACGGAGGCCGAGGCACAACAGATTCTAAACACCAATGTTAGTCCGACTGAGTTAGTAACGTTACGGGCCCTGGCTGATAATGTCAGTGATAAGGAGTCAAAGAAGCAAGTGACTAACTACTTATCACAGATGGCAGCTAAGGGCCGTATTACCAGATTGGAAGAGCTCAAGGCTAAGAGCTACATTGCGGTGAAACAAGCGGCATCTGTTGAGATTGAGAAGTCCACGGACCTTTATACCAAGGTAATTCAAGAAGCACTTGATCAGGCAACTAACGAGAGTATTATAGGCGGCTTTGATAGGGACGTTGTGTTACCAAGTACACCTAGCAAGCCACAGAATAGCACTAGAACTATTTATAATCCTGAAACGGGTAAGATAGTGGAAGTCCCAACTCAGTCAGACGAAAGCTTAGATCGCTTTAAAGAGGTGTCTGGAAAATATGTTAAAGCTGCACTTGATACACCGTTTGAAGGCAAGAACTATTCTCAACGGATTTGGCATAATACTGATAAGTTAGCAGAGCGTCTGAGCGAGCTATTCACGGCACAACAAATGAGTGGCATGCGTGAGCGTGATATGAGACAAGCGCTAATGAAAGAGTTTGGTACCAACGCTTTTAATACACGTCGATTAATTCGGACGGAGGCCAACTACTTCCATAACAAAGTAAAGCTTGACGAGTGGAAACGACGAGGTGTTAAGCAATATCAATTGGTTGCGGTACTTGATATGCGTACGTCAACAATTTGTCGGGATATTGATGGTAATGTCTATGAAGTTGATCAGGCTAGCGTGGGCGTTAATTACCCACCGTTACATCCTAATTGCAGGACTGTAGCTATCCTCTATCGCGCTGACAGTAAGTACATGTTACCACGCACAGCTAACGATCCAGTTGATGGTAAGCTAATTAAATTAAAGCCTGATGCTATATATGCTGACTGGAAAAGAGCTTTAGTGATGAAGCATGGTGATTATGGGGTTAGTGTGTTTAAGCAAAGAGCTACTAGTTATCATTCGGATAAAGATCTGTGAGGTTTTTAATTTGACCTGAGCATGTCATTAAACTACTCAAACTAAATAGCATGCGTGGGCCTGATAATTACGCCACGGTCAATTTAGCACAATGTGTGGGACTCTCAGAGTAATGCACGGGGTGCTTTTTTTGTGGTCTGAGTTATCGGAAATTCGTGGACGTGGAGGAATTCAATTATGAAGAAGCTACTTAAACTAAAGATGGATTTACAGATGTTTGCTGACGGTGGTAATGGAACTGGCGGAGATGAAGGTGGCAATCAGACGGCTGATAGCACGCCTAACACAACCGACGCCAATCAAAATAGCAACAATGACGACTCTGACCAAGACAATCAGGCAGATACGCCGTTTAAATCGTTTGCTAGTGAAAAGGACTGGCAATCAAGTGTTGATAAGCTGATTGCTTCGGCAATTAAAACACATGATGAAAAACAGGCTAGTGAAGCCCAGCAGCAAAAAGATTACGACAAGATGACTGACTTGGAAAAGGCCAACTATGATAAAGACCAATTAACCAAGCAACTTGCTGAATCACAGCGTCATGGAACTATTGTTGAAAATAAAGCCAAAGTGACGGCTCGACTGGGTGCAGACGATTTGCCGACAGCACTGATTGCGGCTTTTGGTGATGATGTTTTAGCAGATGATAAAGGCATTGAAGCGGCTTACACTGCAATCAGCAAGGCATTTACAGAGAGTTTACAGCAAGCAATTGATAAGCGAATCGCAAGCAGCGGGACCACATTACCGGGTGCTAATACATCCGCAAATAAATCTGAAGGTGCAACAGCAGCTGAAAAATTAAATAACTCGCAAAAGCCAGCAAAGTCCAGTTTATGGGCGACAAAATAGGGAGGTACTAGATTATGGCTTATGTATTTGATAAAGGAACAGTAGAACAAAAGAATTTCATGGCATCTGAAAAGTTCGTATCATTCTCACGGCAAATTGATGACACCAGTTACGCGGTGAAGACGGATGCTTTTGGACATAAAGTTATTCCAGCCGGCACGATTTATCCAACTAATGACGCTAAGGCGGAAGGAATCACGATTAACGAAGTGGACGTTACACGTGGCCCTCAAATGGTTGGCGTGATTGTTGAAGGCTATTTATTTGGCCAACGCTTACCAGTGGCGCCAACAGCTGAGGCTATCACGGCATTAAAGAAGATTAATTTCACTGATACGGACGCCGCCGTATCACAAGCCTAATTAAAGGAGGAGAAAACAAATGGCTCAAATTTCAGATTTATTCACGCAACATGATTTAATCGATTTTTCATTGAATCGGCAGTATCCAGCGATGCAAGGTGATGAACTATTCCCAGCAATCAAAGTCAACTCACTAACTGTTGATATCTTGAAACGTCAAAATCGAATTCCAGTGATTGCATCCTATGCGGCTTTTGATAGTGAAGCTGAAATTGGCAGTCGGTCTGCCTCGGGCGCTGCCATCGAACTGGCTTTGATTAAGCGCAAGATGCAGATTAAAGAAAAAGATTTGTATGCGATGCTCAATCCGCGGACGCCTGCAGAAGCTAGCTACTTGCAACAACACGTTTATAACGACTTTGATGTGCTCAATCAAGGCGTTTTAGCACGAATTGAAAAGACCGCTATGGACGTTTTAGCAACAGGTAAGACTATTTTGCCAGATGAAAGTGGTAAACTTGCTGTCCAACTTGATTATCAAGTTCCGACTGAACATCAGGAAGCTTTGACTGGAGCTGCTACATGGGATAACGGCGACGCGGATATCCTTGGTGATATTACGCGCTGGTGCGATAAGATGGATATTACACCAACCCGGGCGCTAACTAGTCGGAAGATTTATCGATTGATTACGACTAATACCAAAGTTCTACAAGCCGTGTATGGTAACTCTACTCGGGCACTTGGACAAGCCGACTTTGACACCTTCATGCAGGCACAAGGTTTACCAATTTTTCGGACTTATGATCAAAAATATACCCAAGTCGGAAAAGATGGCAAGATTACCAAGAGTCGTTACTTCCCAGAAAATCGACTTGTCTTAATGAACGATGACCCGATTGGTAATAAAGTGTTTGGACCAACTCCAGAAGAGTTAGCACAATTCAGTGGCCCAGCGCAAATTAACGCTGTGGGTAATGTTTACGATATGATTTATACCGAAACTAATGATCCAATTGGGACTTGGGAAAAAGCCTCAGCAGTTGCGCTTCCAGCGTTTGCCGCGGCGGATGAGGTATTTCAAGCTCAGGTTTTAGCCTAGAGGTGATTGATAATGAAGGTTCGCGTTAAAGATTACCCAATTCGGTATAAAGATACTCGGTATAAAAAAGGTGATGAGCTCAGCATTACGCAAGACGCGTTCAATGATGAGCTTTTTGTTTGTCTTGATAAGCAGAAGGACGAGAAAACTGCCGATAATGCTCAGTTAGAAACAGACGACGAAGAATAGAGGATGATCGTATGGCTAAACCAAGCCCACCAGATAAGGCGGGACAATTGACAAGACTATATACGCGATTAGGTGTTGAGAAAGACACGCCGGATGCTGCGGTGGTTGATGACATCTTTGATGACGCTGTTCAAACGTGCTTGGATTATACTCGGTCTTCACTCTCGATACCGATTCTAATTCAGGCAAAACGGCTTGCCATTATCATGTACAACGAGCAAGGAACAGAAGGCGAAGCATCACGGTCAGAAGGCGGCGTTTCTCAATCGTTTGAACTGGGACTACCTAACATAATTAAAACCGCGCTAGCACCTTACCGAGTCGCGAAAACGAGGCGATTCTAATGCGCCTTA
>NZ_JAGYGS010000051.1:0-22872 GCF_018991185.1 Lactiplantibacillus sp. 7.2.4 | reverse complement strand
ATTGCAGTATGAATGGTAAGACGTATAAGAACTATCTGGCAACCATCCGCAACTGGGCTAAAAGGGACAAACAAGGGCAAAGCCAATTAAATCAACCACGGAAAGAATTTGGACGTTCAGGAAGTGGTCGGTCTAACGGTTTTACCCTTGAGGGTAGAGAAGTTAAGGATAGTGACCAGCCATGGTAAAGACCGTAGGCGATGTAGTCACTAACCTAATGTCTAAGGTGTTTGAAACCTATGGGGTTAACTGTCCCGTTTGTGGGAAACCGTTACTACGACCACAGATTTTAAACAAGCGCACGGGCCAAAAAATGGCCGGCGCGTGCCCTAGTTGCGGCTATATGGAAGACATTAACCACCGTGAAATACCAGATAACAAAGCCCTGACAGCATCCGCACATAAAAACGAAGCGCTAGGCTATATTAATACCTACAGTATTTTTAGCAATTTTGATGTCTTTAACCGTCGCTTTAGTAATTATACAGTATCGAGTGATGCTAGCAAACAAGTCTTAGAGCGTAGTCGTACGATAGCTAATCGCATTATTAACGGTGAAACAATCCACACGTTGATGATTGGTGCAACAGGGCGTGGGAAGACGCACCTTGCTGTAGGCATGATGTACTGGATATTAGAGCGGTCTGGTTACAAGTTATTAAAGACTGTGATGAAGAATGGCAAGCCAGTTGAAACGTTCTTTAGTTGGAAAATTATCTTTATTGACTGGCGTGAACTTATCGAACGCAAGAAACAGTCTTTTAATGACGATCAGATGGCAAAACAAATCAATAAAACCATGGCTGAGATAAAGAACGCTGATGTCGTTATTTTAGATGATTTTGGTAGTGAACGTGGCACCGAGTATTCGTTAGATTTGGCGGATGCATTCTGGCGTGACCGAGAAAACAAGACGGTGATTGTGACCACTAACTTAATTGGTAGCGACTTAACTGCAAGATATGGTGACAGAACATTAAGCAGAATGAAAAACCACGGTGTTAATAATGGAATCACGTTTGCAAATATTCCAGACCACCGCGGATTAGTTGAATAGAAAGGAGCGAGAAGTGTATGAGTTGTGAATTATGTCATGGTAGTAAAGTCGTTCAACAACCACTTGGGAGTTATGGTTTCACATTTGACCCATGTCCTAACTGTGTGAATAATAAACATAAACAATATGAACAAGAGTTTGAAAGGAAGATTGTTTATGACAAGCAAAAATTGGTCGAAAGAGCTGGAAGTAATTCATAAGCTAGAAGTGAGATATGGCAGCATGGCTAACGTGCCTGAGAGCAAATTAGCTAACTTGCATAAGATGCCTGGAATTAAGACCGTATCAGGCGATTACATGGAGATTACGCGTACCCAGTATAATGCCATTAAATTAGTCATGGAAGGCAAGCAGGGTAAAACTAGGACGTCTCAGGAGCTAAAACACAGTAACGCTTGGCTTGATAATCGTATTCGTGCGATTGACGAAAACAAATACTACATTACGGAGGACGAGAATGCCTAAACACACTAAGAAGCGTTCAACGATTAAGTGGAAGCACCGGCGCATGAAGCAACATGCCGAAGCGAACACAGCTAAAACGCTGGATAGTAAGCAATTAGCTAAGGAATATGAGCCATACAACATTAATAAGCGGGCGTTTGAAGCGTTCGGGGAGGATTGAAAATGAGTGAATCAGATGAAGTAATAGAATGGCTTTTAAGTCAATTGGCACAGGCTTGCTAGCGATTGGAGGTAGTAACGATGACCGATGAAATGAAAGAATTACGTAAGCGGCTTAACAATGTCATTATTGATAGCTGGAATGAGGGACGTTTCGAGGATGTCAAAGGAATTAAGATTGCTTTATATGAGTTGGAACATTTAGACGAACCTTATATGGGCACTGATTATTCGCAAGGAGGTGGTGACGATGATTAAGTTTAGGGGTATTCCAACGATTAGTACTGAAAACATGAAAGTCATTAATGCTAATTACGATGGGACATTTGTGTATGG
Source organism: Lactiplantibacillus sp. 7.2.4 (assembly GCF_018991185.1). Classification (NCBI taxonomy): domain Bacteria; kingdom Bacillati; phylum Bacillota; class Bacilli; order Lactobacillales; family Lactobacillaceae; genus Lactiplantibacillus; species Lactiplantibacillus sp. 7.2.4. The sequence continues at coordinate 20,855 of NZ_JAGYGS010000051.1, read as the reverse complement.
AAATTTGATTAGTGACGATGATCGAGCTTTCATTATTGTATCTGGTACTTAAACGGCCAGGTTCAAACCTGATTGGACAAGCTGCTATGATGAACTTTTTGACACATTACTATTCAGTGAAGCTTAAGAAAAGTAGATTTGTTAGATGGATTATTAAATAAAATTCTTATTTTATAGGAGGATGAACAATGACAAAAGAAATTGAACCACGAGTTGATGATGAAGGTACTTTAATTAAGAAACATGATGTGTTGGTTAACGTGAATAACGGTGAAGTTGTGCTGGTGATTGACACTACTAATCAAGCGGGCGTCAGTGGACTCGCTGTTGAAAACAGGTATGCAGGCATTGGTGACTGGCTAGATGTATACCCAGATCGAGCATTTTATATCGTAGGCAATGCTGATACTTCGATTGGTTAAATAAAAAAACGCAGCCATTGCTGACTACGTTTACTTACTTGGAATAGGCAAATTCTACTACAATTACCAAAGCATTGCAACGTTACTGGATAATTAAAAACCCTACACTGATTAGGGAAAATGTAGGGCTGGGGGAAGCGTATAGAACGCTTACAAAGTAAGTTTACATCAAAAATAACAATTTTACAAAAAAGTATTGCTATTGCTGACAGTGCTATGATTAATGACTACAAGGAGGAATTAGTTTGCGACTTTCAACTATCCGCAAAGTGGAAGATATCTTGCGAGACTACCCGAAGATTGACAAATATATCGAAGACCGTGAACAAGAATTGCGATACCCGGTGAAACCGGCTGATGACAACGTGGGTGGAGGCAAGGCACAATATAAATATGGTAGCCAGACGTTAGACATATTGATTACAATTGACGATGATCGGTGCATTAATACCTTAAGGCGACAACAAAACGTGATTACTGACTGCTTGGATGATGCTGGCAAGGATACGGAAGTCATTATTAATGAGTTGTATTTTCGTAAACGACCGCAGTATACAATCGATGGTCTTATTGCAAACCACCTAATTAACGTTAGTCGTCGTAATGCGTTTAGATTAAAGAATAGTTTCATTAAGGAATGTGCAAAAGGTTTTGGTCTTTATGATATTGACTAAGTTGGCACTATTTTGGCACTTTCGACCCCTAAAAACGTGATAAATTAGTAGTATGCCAAATGTGATTGACGTGCATGAAGTAATCCTCCAAATTACAGACTGGTAGTCGCTGTGGGCTAATTGGTAAGCCACAATGGGATGTAGGTTCGAGGCCTACCAGCGATATAGTTATACAGCATGGTCACTCATGAAGGCTAAAACTGTATAACGTGTGCTTGTAACTGGTGATGATCTACCAGAAGAAAGGCGGTTTGAATCCGTGTGTGGTTCGATTCCACACCAATCACATTGACCCAAGCAAGTCACTAAACTGCTGAAAGCTTGAGATGTGGCTGGAGTCGTGTTTGGAATTAACTTCATAACATGAACTCCCATCGTCTTGTTTACATTGGCTGTGCTTGTGCCGTTAATTAGTCTGGCAGCCATGTAGTGTGCAAATCCCTACCAAGCACATTAAGCAAGTAAGCATGCAAGCGATAGTGCGTGAAATCATTTGAATCAACGATAACTCAGCTTACTTGCTTGCCATTCAGCGTGGAAAACTGGACGGCGCTTACATAAGACGCGCAATCAAACGGCCACCAGATTGCCTGCAGGAACAGGCGCGCTGTGGTAACGAACATAATTAGATGCATTGGAGGCGATAGCCTTCATGCCTTCTCAGTAATTGCTAGCCGGATTCAAGCCCCGGGTAGCGCATATTCCCGCAGCTCAGTGGCAGAGCGCCCAACTTATAATTGGGAGGTCGCTGGTTCGATGCCAGCCAGGAATATTGCCAGCGGACATTAGGGAGAGTGAGAGCGCTCCTCTCACCGCTGGCATAGTTTATTAGTTTAGCGGCCTAGATACTCACGAATTTCTTTGATTGCTCAAACTAAAATCCTTCAAACTGCTCTCGCTTATTGGCGGGAGTTTTTTTGTGAAGTACTTTAGTGCGTATTACAACTCAAATAATGTGAGATATAGTATTATATGAAATCGTATTGTTGATTAATGGGATCGCCATCTTATGAGACAGCAATACATAAGTCTGACTTACGTCAGGCTTTTTTAGTATATACGATTAGGAGGAATCACAATGAATATTAAAGACGGTCAAGCTATCGCAAGTGATTTCCGGAAAACGTTTCAAGACATGGAACGTGGGCTTAATAAGTATATTAAGCAACATCCCCAAATTGCAAAGCATGCTAAAAAGCAACAAAGCTTCAACTATAAAGATGGCTATGGCGAAGAACTAAGTGTAGTCATTAATCCATCAAACGGATTCTTGCTAGCTACCGATGATGTTAGCGGTGACAGCGTAGCAATGGCGATTAGTTTTAGTGAGTTGAGACGACTGGCTAAGATAATTGATGACGAGGTACCCCATGGTAAAGTTGATTAAAACCAAATACGGCTACGTCACGCCACAAGAAGCGGAGATGGATGCCCACTTAGATAAATGGTGTAAAGACAAGCGTCGTGCAAAAAAGCATGGCGCTTTTAGTTTGGAGAAAAATAAGGAGGTGCAGCATGGAATTACCTGCAAATGTTCCAAAGAGTGATGAGCTAATTGAGTGCCTACATCATGGTCAAGGACATCAGGTTTGAACTATGCAGACTCATGGCAATTCGTACTCTTAACCGTGCGTGCTAATCAATTACAAGAACACAATAACAGCAAAGGAGCTGACAAGTAATGAAACTCAAAGCAATTACAGCAGATAATGTAGATGACGTACTTGGCGAAGTGAAGGAGAGCTATGCACAAATCAGTGGCAGCCCGCTCAAGCTAGATTCACTATCATTCCACAAGAGAGCCTATGACGTTATGACTGCTGAAGACTGGGAGAAAGTAAACAAGGAAGTAGCAGATGTGGCGTTAGACTTCACTACCAAGTATTTACTATTTAGTTCAACCAAACCAATGCTGAGCCGGTTCAAAGTGTTACAGATTGCTGAAGCGTTCTATAACGCTAATTACCCTGTAAACTATGATTACACGAATGACGGTACAGATAACAACATTAATGTGTATGTAGACTTATGCCGGTGATGTTATGAGAATGAAAGTCTGTCGCATGTCAGGTTGTAATGAGCTGGTGAGTTATGAGCAAGAGAATCCTTTCTGTGCTAAGCACGCTAGTTGTTACAAGCCTAGACCTTATCAGCACTACAACAAGTGGGAACGCAAGCAACTCAGCAAGGATTACAACCACAACTATCGTGACAAGGAAGCCAATGCTTTCTATCACAGTGTGGCATGGCGCAAGCTTAGCAGAGTTGCTAAAGAGAGAGCGTACATGACATGTGAATGCTGTGGCCATACTGCTCTTGGTAAAGGAAAGCTAGTTGTAGACCATATCACACCAAGACGGATAGACAAGCGCAAGCAATTAGACAGCAACAATCTCTGGGTGCTCTGCTATAGTTGCCACTATTGGAAAGGACAGCTTGAGCAAGACATTTATGAAGACGGAGATGAAAATTTTATTTCAAATTTAGATGTTGCGACTCAGTGGAACAAAGAGAGCTGCAGAGAGTGGATTTTAGCACACAAGCACTGAAAACCCCCCCGCCTATGAAGCTCAGGGAGAGCTCACACAAGCACTCTCAAAAACAAACAAAACTGCGAAAATTAAAAGGTTGATCAAGGTGGTGATACTAGTGAATGAAAAACATGCAGGAAGAAAGCGCAAAGTCACTCATGACGGTGATTATCATAAAGAGATTCATGAAGAAGATAAGAAAATTTCAAAAATTCAAAGCGGGCTTGCTGATATTCAATTGACACCCCCACGCCACTTAAACGGGTACGGGAGGGCACTGTGGAAAGTCTTAGTACCTGAATTGAGAAAATTGAACAAAGTGAAGCAGTTAGACCGTACCAGTTTAGAGTTATTTTGCTCTGAATATGGGTACTATCGGAGTGCTGAAGAGAAGCTTGAAGAATATGGTGAGTATATCTCTAATGATGACGGCATACCCGTAAAACGTTCACCAGCACTTGTGACGGTTGAAACGGCTGCAAGGACTCTGAAGAGTCTAGGCGCTGACTTAGGACTCTCATTTGACGCACGGAGTGGACAGGTACTTGCAGAAACTCATGATGATGAAGACGACAGTGCCAAAAGCACCCCGTTGAAGGTGGTGAAGTTCAGTGTCTGATTATGTTGGAGTAGAAGACATCAAGCAAGCCATTATTGAAGAAGAGCCTACTTATAAGGCACTGCTGTCAGATTATCCTGACGCTGCCACACAGTACGCCTATGACGTACTCTTCACTGATAAATACATAACTGGTCAAGATACTCAGCTTGGCTGTATTCGTCACCTGAACGATCTACTGCGTCAGGGTGATGAAGATTTTCCGTATATCTACAATTTAGACATGGTGAACGCAATAGAATACTTTGCCCGTACCATTCCTGACCCTACAGACATTCATACGCTAATCAATCCTATGCCGTGGCAGTCTTTTATCTTGGATAACTTGATTGGCTGGCGTGATCCTGTGCATAAAGGTAGCAGATTCCATACTGGAATTGTTTCAATCGCACGGCAACAAGGGAAGACTTGGCTTGCTTCAATCTTGGTTAATTTCAGCTATTTTGTGATTGGTCTACAGGCCAGCTCGCAAGATTTTCTTGTGGCAAGCTATGACAATGAACACGCTAAAAAGCTTTTTGACTACGTTTCTTTGCAAGCTCAAGTGATTATCAAGTCGCCTGATTTTAAAGAAGACGCTGCAAAGCAAGGCGTTGAAGCTCAAACACGTCAGGTAATTGGCCATAAGAACAAGAACACTATTCGTATTGGTTCAGCACAGGCAGGGGGATTTGATAGTTACCACAACCTAATTGCTGTGTTTGATGAAATTGGAAACTTGCAGCCTAAGATGAACGAAAGTGTTAACCAGATTATTTCGGGACAGTCAAAAATCAGTAACCGTCTTTTTCTTGAAATTTCAACCGCTTATCCTAATGTCAAAGTTAAATTCAAGAATGATCAGGACGTTATGCGCAAAATAATGCGACAAGACAGCCTGCGCGACGCTGAAGATACTTTCATGATGATTTATAGCCAAGACAATGATAGTGAAGTCTTCAGTCCTGAACTCTGGGAGAAGTCAAACCCGTTGCTGGGACACCCTGAACTTAAAGACCAGTTGTTAGACGGCCTTATCAAGCTTAGAGATAAGCAAGAGCGTGAAGGTGAGCTTGCTTCATTCGTGAACAAGTCGCTTAACGTGTGGAGCCGCCGCTTTCAAAATAGCTTCATCTCTCTTGAGAATATCAAGAACAATATTATTGACGGCTTTGACGTTGACAATCGTGAAGTATACGTTGGTTTTGACGCAAGCCAGACCAATGATAATACGTCTTTTGGATTGATTTACCCTTATCAGGTAGGAAAGAGCAACCGGTTCTACGCTCAGCAGTACAGCTTCATTCCGTTTGCGGCCGCTAAGTCCATTGGTGCTAAAGAGAAACAGGACGGGTTAAATTATCGGCAACTTGCTGAACGTCATCTCTGCGAAGTCACTAGAAACCCTGCTGGGACAATTAACCAGCAACAGGTTTACCAATGGCTGGTAGATTACGTTTATCAGCACCAGTTAAAGATAAAAGCGGTAGTTGCCGACCCTAACTTAGCTGCTTGGTTCGTTAAAATGATTGAAAATTATCAACCAGAATGGCCACTGCTGACTTTAGCACCTACTTCTTATAAGTTGTCTGTGCCTACTAAAGAATTTCAGACACAGTTCATAAACGGCAATATTAAAATGATTGATGACCCGCTCATGACAGACGGCTTGAACAACGCTGTACTTGTTGAAGACAGGGGTGGTGCAATCAAGATTGACCGTCAAAACTGGGTCAGTGAGCACATTGATACGACAGACGCACTGATCAACGCATACTCACAAGCAATGGATTATTTTAAAGGCTACAGGCCAGATGAAGGCTACAACCCTTTGAATAATTTGAATCACAGTGAGCGTGCGGACTTCTTCAAAGCAATGTTTGGGGGGTGATGATACTGAAAGTGATGAAAGCTATTGGCTTCTTTTTAGCTAACTGGTTATCTGTAATTCTGTTCATTGCAGGATTAACATTTCTTGACTTAGCAGCCTTTAATGTCAATTTCACTCTTGGCCTTCTGGTGGCCGGTCTTGCCCTGATCACAATGGCTTTGGCCTATGCACATGAAAGGGGGTGAGATAAATGGGATTGATGACACCAAGCAATTACAGACGGCCAAAAATTCGCAATGACATGAGCTATCCTAGCACTAGTGAGCAGCCCACCTTTGTGACTAATATCGCTGGTAATCCAATTAGCTATACACCCGCACGCAGTGCTTTTAATAACACTGACGTTTATGCGGTTGTAGTCCGAATTGCCAGCGACATTGCCAGTGCAAGGCTGAGCACGGAAAATACAGCGGTTTTAGACCTTCTTGAGCGCCCTAATCCTTTGATTGGACGCTTTTCTTTTTGGCAAGGTGTAATTATTCAATTGCTGTTAGCAGGTAATGCTTATGTGCCATTGAATGGCAACCAGTGGGAACACGTGCCGCCGTCTGATGTTCAAATTAATTACAATTCAGGCAATCAAGGTATCACGTACACTGTTATGGCCAATAATGACCGGCCAGAAATGATTTTGCCGCAGTCACAAATGCTTCACTTTAGATTGAGCCCTGACGCACGCTATCGGTATCTGGTAGGGCGTTCACCGCTAGAAAGTCTGAAGGGTGCGCTTGATATTGCCGAAAAGACGTATCGCTCAAATGGTAAAGCATTAGATAGTCAAATTGCCCCTTCAGGGACATTGAAACTATCCAATTTTATCGGCAATGCTGCTGATTTGAAGTCAGCACGAGAAGAGTTTGAGAATGCGAACGCTGGCAATAACGCAGGTAGAGTCATGGTCTTGACTGACAGCATGGAATATAGCCCGTATGAAATGAAAACAGACGTTTTCTCTGTGCTCACGGAGAACTCAAACTTTAGTGCTGATCAAATTTCTAAAGCGTTTGGCGTTCCTAGTGATGTGCTGGGTGGTGGTACTTCTACTGAAAGCAATCACAGTAACATTTCTCAGGTTAATTCTGTGTACCTTTCAAATTTAAACTCGTACATTTACCCGCTAGTTGAAGAATTAAAGCTCAAGCTTGCGGTGCCTGATTTGACAATTGACACCAAGACTATCCAAGACGCAAATGACACCGTGCTTGTGAACCAAGTCAATGCACTGGTTACAAGCGGGGCGATTGATCAAGGGCAAGCTGAGTTCTACTTGAAGTCAAAAGGCTATTTACCGCTGAATTTGCCAGAGTTTAAAGCACCGGCAACGGGGACTACTTCAACATTGAAAGGAGGTGAGAAAGAATGAACGTTTTAAACGTCAATGGAGTAATCACAAATGATGATGACGCTGACATCTATCGTGACTATATTGGTATGACGGTGGTTTCACCTAAAGACATCATTGATAATTTGCCAAGTGACGGCAGTGATGTAGTCGTTGACATTAACAGCTTTGGTGGTGAAGTTGACCCTGCTGCTCAAATTTATACGGCGTTAAAAGACTACAAGGGCAAGGTAACTACAAAGATTAGTAGCTCTGCATATAGTGCGGCCACGATTATTGCAATGGCTGGTGACACAGTTCGTATCAGTCCTGCCGCTCAGATGATGATTCACAATGCTTCTTCAAGCGCAGACGGTGACTATCATGATATGGATAAAAGTTCAGGCATGTTAGAAGCTACTAACCGCACAATTGCTGGGGTTTATGCAGCCAAAACTGGCCGTACTACTGATGAGTTTTTGCAATTAATGGATAAAGAAAGCTGGTTGACACCACAAGACGCTCTTGATCTTGGCTTAGTTGATGAAATTATTGACTACTCAAAAGAAGCGGTGTTCAACGCCGTGCCACAGATACCAATTAAGCTGATGAACAAAGTGAAGACCATGTACCACAAGCAACAAAAGAAGCAGGAAGACAGTGCAAAGCTGTCTTTAACACAACAAAAGCTAGAGATTTTAAAGGAGGATTTATAAATGGATTTACAAGCAAAATACCGGCAAATTAGTGATAAGTGCAGCGATTTAAACGCACAATTACAAGCCGCATTAGTTGATGACAGCTTCAATGAAAAAGATTTTAAGGTGATCAAGAACGAATTACATAATGCGAAAGTACAACGCAATGCTTTGCGTGAACAGTTAGCTGAAGACGACAAGGACAACGACGCTGAACCACAACCAGTGTTAGACAAGAAAGGCAAAGACTTAACGCCTAAGAAGAGCAATCTGGAAAAGCAAAAGACTGCTATTAATGACTTTGTACATAGCCGTGGCCGTAAAATTTCAGATGACGCTGCAACTGCTGTGACGTCAACGGTTGTTGAACCGTTAGTGCCAGAAACAATCATCTATGACCCTACGGCTGAAATTAACACGGTTGTTGACTTATCAACTTTAGTTACTAAGTTGCCTGTAACTACTAAGAAGGGGACTTATCCAATTTTGAAGCGGGCAGATGATTCCTTAGCTTCAACTGAAGAATTGAAGGCTAACCCTGAACTAGCTGCACCAGAATTTGATGAAGTTGATTGGTCAGTTTCTACTTACCGTGGTGCATTACCAATTTCTGAAGAGTCAATTGATGACGCTGAAGTAGACGTGACTTCTTTAATTGGCCACTCTATCGGTGAAAAGAAGGTCAATACGGTTAACAAGGCCATTGCACCGGTATTACAATCATTCACGGCGGTTTCAGCAGAATCAAGTGACTTAGTTGACGCTATCAAGCACATCTTGAATGTTGATCTTGATACTGGCTATGCGCGCACGATTGTTGCCAGCCAAAGCATGTACCAAGTTCTTGATACCTTGAAGGACAAGAACGGCCAATATTTACTTCACCAAAGTATTACAGAACCTTCAGGCGGCGTTTTGTTAGGCGTTCCCGTGAAGGTTGTCAATGACAGCCTGCTAGGTACTGACGGTGAAGCAAAAGCCTTTGTTGGTGACCTGAAGCGTGCGGTGCTCTTCCCTGATCGCAAAGAAATTTCATTATCATGGATTGATAACCCTACCTATGGTCAATATTTAGGTGCTGTCATGCGGTTTGGTGCACAGCAAGCTGATTCTAAGGCCGGTTACTTCTTAACCGTCTCAGATGTAGAATCAACGACCACTACGACTACTGCGGCTTCAACTAATACGACTACCACCACTACGGCAGCCTAGTTTATAACTGCAAGGAGGGCTGCTAATGTCTGAAACAACAGAGACTACGACTGTAGCAGAAACAACCACTACAACGACTGTAGCGACTACCAGCGGTGTGACCGTTGCTGATATGCAAGAATATCTGTCTGTTGATGAACAGGATAATTTGCTGGCCACGCTAATCTCAATGGCTGAAGTAGATGTCATCAGTAAAATAGATGACTCTATTGATGTCAGCGTGTATCGTGCTAACGCCTTGTTCAATCAGGCTGTTAGAACGTTGGTAGACTTCACTTATAACAACCGTGGTGGCCTATCAGACAGTGAATTAGCTTACCCGCCTGCTTATTTGTACTTTATCAATAGTATTAAATATCGTATTAAGTCGGAGGTGGACGATGCAACTGAAAGCTAACCGACTGAATAAGCGGGCAGAGTTTGGTGAAATGGTGGCGGGTGATGAAGTTAACCCTAATACTGGTGATTCTATTGACGTGTTTCAAGCTTCATTTTCACGATATGCAGGGCGCTACAGTCGTTCATTTTCTCAACAGGTTGAAGTGGCCGGTACTACACTTGAAGATACGTCAGTTATAGTCATAAGGCATACCGATAAGATCAATGACCAGATGAAGGTTAAGTTTGACGGCGATTTGTACAGCGTTGTTAGCATTTCATCTGATGACAGTACAGCCGTTAGTTATGACTTGGTTACAGTTAGAAAGTATGTGGTAACTCATGGCTAATGAGCTTGATTCTGAGTCGTTAGATAACCTTATGGCCAGCCTTGAGACTGGACTGAGCACTACAGAGCGTCTGAAAATCAACACTAAAGCAGCGGACGCTTTCAAAACGGTAATGCTTAGTGATGATCGCATACCAAAGAGTGCTCATGTATACGGTGGCGGTACGGTTCACTTGCGTTCTGCATTCATCATGCACATTAACGCATTGAATGGCACCGTAGAAGACGGCTTTTCTAAAGAGAGCAAGAAAGCCTATATTGGCCGTTTCCTAAATGACGGGTGGACGGTTAAAGATAGAAATAAGCAGACTCACTCTCATGTAGAGGGGCTTCATTTCTGGGAGCTCACACGGCTTGAAAGCAAGTCTGCTGTTCAAAAAATTATGATTAACGGTGTCAAAAACGCCATTGATAAGAAGGTGAAAAAATGACCCCCGCTTCAAAAGTGGTGGCGCTGCTCAAAGCAAATACAGCAACTCTGGTGAATATAGATTCTTCAAATATTCACGCTTATAAAATTGCTGATAGCGACTGGGTAGATAACGCCCCTATCATTTTAGTAACTGAAATAGACGTTGATACATATGTATACGGCAATGGTGTTGCGGTTAAAGCCTATGATGAAGTTCAAATTCAGTTCTATTATCCTGCTGATTATGGTCAGGACATGAACACAATTGAAGAGAGCCTAAAAGTAGTGATGTCCAATAACGGGTATCACTTTTTTAGTATCGGTGGCCACGCAATAACGCCAGACACGAAAAATATTATACAAACGATTAAATTTAGAAAATCGAACTAGGAGGAATATACAAAATGGGTGCAAAAGGTGGATATATTGGCTTACAAAAAGCCAAGTTAGCATTATTGGACGACAACAACAAAGTAATCACTTCAGGTGGTTTAAACGATAGCGGGGACGGTATTTACACTGTCACTGTTTCTGAAGACTTAGGTGCAAACGCCGCTTCATTAACCGGTTTAGCCGGTTCAACCACTTCAGTTTATGGTAACAACACACGGGTTAAGATGTCTGTCGGTAAGGCACAACCAAGCATTGCTCTTACCGTCAACGCTTTCAACTATGAAACGTTGAATAAGATTCTTGGCCGTGAAGACCTTGGTGATGGCATGTTCAACTTTGAAGGTGACCCTGTGAACTTGGCAATGGCCGTATATTCAAACACTGATGACGGTGGTGACATCATTTTTGGCTTCTATAAAGGTATCATGACGCCCGGTGATTTATCACTTGCAACTGATCAAGATACTGAAAACCGCGTCACTGACGCATTAACTTATACGCCACTTGGCAATGAAGACGGTGACTATGGTGTGATTGCTTGGTCTGACGCAGACGGTTATGAAGAATCAGATGTGTTAAATACCATTTTCCCGCAAGCAAGCAGTGACACAACGACTACTACGACTGTAGCCGCTTCAACTACGACTACTAGCACTACTACTGTAGCCTAGTTTAAAGAAGGGAAGAAAGCGATATGCACTATATTCTATGTCAACCAGCAATTCAACGTTTTAAGTGGGAACTTGAAGTGTGTTTGACCAACCTGATTGACAGCAATCACGTTAAACCAGCAGATATTATTCTGCTCTTTACGTCACACAACAATAAAATTCCACAGTTCTTTGCTGACAAGTACGGTGTAGAAGTGCATGTCTACAGAGACGAACGTGGGGACAAGCAATACATTCCAAGTGTTAAGCCGTATCTTTGGTGGAAGTTCTTGGAAGAAGACAGTTCACGCCAATATGAGACGTATTTCTACATGGATTCTGATGTGATTTTTCGTGAGAAGCCAAACATTAGCAAATTGCCTGCAAAGCCTAATTGCTGGGTGGCAAGCAACTGCAATGGATATTTGAATCTTGACTACATTCGTAGCCGCAAGAACGGGGAAAAGTTACTACATAAAATGGCTTACCTAATCGGGGTTACAGTCTCATCGCTAGAAACCATTAACGGCAATTCTGGCGGCGCTCAGTGGTTCATTGTTCAACCCACTATTGAATACTGGGAAAAGGTTTATAAGGACTGCACGCCGCTATATAGCTTGCTTCAGCAGGCTGATAGCAACATTCAAGCATGGACTGCTGAGATGTGGGCGCAGTTATGGAATTTGATGTATTTCAATATTGGTGTACTAGTAGATCATGAGCTTGATTTTTGCATGGCCACTGATGATGTAAAGAAGTATAAAGAAACTAAGATTTTACATAATGCCGGCGTGGTTAAAAGTGATTCTGATCACTTATTTTTTAAGGGTCAATATGTACGAAAAACACCGTTCAAAACAGATTTAAGCTTTGTAGATGAACACCGGTGCTCAGCAAAGTATGTGCACGCAATTAATCAGGTCAAATAGAAGGAGAAATTAACCATGAAATTAACTTTAAACAACGTAGGAATTAAGAAGACTGTCAATGTAACTATCACTAACCGTATCGCCCGCAACGCCCTGCAAGTTGCCAAGACAGCTAATGCAAGTGAAGCGGCTGACAGTGAAGATGTAGCCTTATCAGGTCAAATTTCAATGATTGGTGAAGTCATTGACTTCTTGGCTGATGTTTTCAAACTCAATGAAAAACAAATTGATCGTATCTGGGACGCAGGCTTTGTTGAAACGCAAAACGCTTTTGCTGATGTTTCAGCCGCTATCTTTGGTGCACAGCCTATGTCTCCAACGGAGGAAAAGGCAAAAAAATAGCCGCCCGCAAAAGGCTGCGTGAAACAAAAAATGCACTTGAAGACATGGACTATAACTATCAGCAGGCCATGATTCAAATGGGTATTCCTATCAGTGTTTATGAGAGTGAAGACTTCTTCAAAATTAATCGGGTTATGCTGGCCAAACCACGTGAAGAGCGGGCACAAGACCCACTTGCTGCACTACGCAGTGCAGGCTTGTCAATTGGTGGTTCTATCAAAGCGTAGGAAGGGGGAAAATAATGGAAACAATTTCAGGCTATCGGTTCAGATTTGATATTGAACAGAGCAGCTTCAAGACTGCAATTAAGCAAATGCGGGAACAGTTGCGTTTCTTAAAAAGCGACACGAACGCAAGCTTCAAAGAAATGCGGTCAGCAGGTAACACTACTGAAGCATACAGTGAGAAAGCTAAGAAGCTTGCTCAGCAATTAAAAGTGGAGAAAGAAATTCTTCAGCAATCAAGAGAGCAGGTCAAGGAACTCACTAGTTCTTTTAACCGGCAGGAAGACACACTGAAGAAAGAATCTGAAGCACTTAGCAGCGTAGGCACAAAGCTAAAGTCCGAAAAAGAACGGCTTGAGCAGGTCAAGGAAAGTCTGGGGACTAATTCGAGCGCCTACAAGAAGCTAAAGAGTAATGTAGAGAGCCTAGAATCAAGTTATAAATCACAAGTGAACGTTGTTTCAAAGGCCAATTCTAAGTATGAAAATACACGCAAGTATTTAAATCAAGCTACTACTCAGGTAACAAGAACCCGCAAAGAGATTGCGTCACTGACTGCGCAACAGCAAAGGGCTAATGAGAAGGCTGAACTTTACAAGACGGGCATTACTCAAGTAAAAGCCGCTATCAAGAGAACCAGAGAAGAAACATCTAGCTATGTAGACAAGCTCAAATCTGAAGGCAATGTCTATAGTGCTCAAAAAGCCAAGCTTAGCGGTCTGAAAAAAGAGCATACTTTGCTTGATGAACAACTGACCAAAGAAAAAAGCTTGCTTAGCAGTCTTAATGCCCGTTACGGCACAAGTTCTGATAAAGCTCAGGAACAGCGTACCCGCATTAATAAGCTCACCACTGCTTATAACAAGCAGGCAAGTGAAATGCGTAGCTTAAATAGTCGGTACGGTAAAATGTCCACTGGCATGACTAAAGTGCGTGACACGGCTTCTAAGACCGCTTCTAAGATAAGCTCTACTTTTTCACGTTACCGCAATGCAATTCTGACAGTTACGGCAGCAACTGCTGGGCTGGGGGCTGCAACGGTCAGCGGTACTAAGAAAGCTTCTGACTTACAAACCACTTATAAGACTGTTACAAACGTTTTAGTTAAAGGTGGTGAAAGTGCCAAGTCAACTGCTAAGCAGGTTGCAAAAATGCAGTCAGACGCAACAAAATACTCAGTGAAGTACGGTAAATCACAATCATCAATTGCTGAAGCTTATCTTGATCTGGTCAAACGTGGCCATACCGCAAAAGAAGCTGTAGCAGTTATGAAGTCTGAACTTCAAGCGTCTGTTGCAACGGGTGATAAATTCTCTGATGTCGTTTCAGTATCATCTCAAGTTATTGAGTCTTTTGGTATGAAGACCAACAATACAGCCAAGATGACGGCTAACACAAAGAAAGTTGTTAACGAATTAGCTTACACGGCTGATATGACCGCCACAGATTTTCATAGCTTAGGTAAGGGTATGGAGTATGTCGGTTCGATTGCAAAGACAACTGGCGTTAGCTTATCATCAACGTCTGCAATGCTTGGTGTGCTTAGTAATCGGGGCTTGGAAGCGGACAAGGCCGGAACTGGTGTCCGTAAAGTTTTGACTTCACTTTCAAGCAACGCTTCAGCACTCAAAAAGTATGGTATTCAAGTCAAAAACTCAAATGGTAACTTAAAGTCAATGAGCAACATTTTCACTCAGATTAACGACAAAACCAAAAATTGGGGCACGGTTAAGAAGAACGCATTCTTCAAAGCTATTTTTGGCACAACTGGAATGAATGCTGCTTCAATCCTTTCTGAGAATGCTAATCAACTTGGCAACCTAACTAAAAAAATTGGTGCTGCTGGTGAGAAGGGCACTTATGTTGCGTCACTGGCCAAAGCTAACATGAAGACTGCTAAGAATGCCTATGCTCAATTTAAGCAGGCAGGGCAAGCGCTGATCACTTTGCTGGGTAAAAATTTATTGCCAGCACTTTATAAGTCATCAAAAGAGTTAACAAAGACGTTTTACAATACGCAGACAATGGCAGGACTAAAGCAGTTAGGTAAAGCTGTGGGGAGCTTGGCTAATAAGATTGCTGATCTGTTCGGCTATTTAGCTAAGCATTCATCTGCGTTAGCTGGGATTGTTAACAATCTGGGTACAATCACTGGGCTGATTGCTAAAGGTGCATGGTCAGTTTTCGCTGGCACACTGAAGACTATCGGTACAATGTTTGGAGTTGTACATAAGAATGGCAAAAATTCTAGCGGTGTATTGGAAGACATCAACGGTATTCTAGGGAAAATTGCCAAACATCAAACAGCGCTAAAAGCTGTTGGTGGCGTATTGATTACATATTTTGCCAGCAAGAAATTACTAACATTTGCTACTTCACTAAAAAGTAAATGGTCAGGGCTTTTTGACTTGTTCAAGAGCTCAAAATCAAAGGTAGCTGTGACTGCTACTGAAGAAACTGCTGCAATTAACACTGAAACAGGTGCTGTGAAGCGTCTTACAGTGGCGTTAAAGGAAAAAGAAGCGGTAGGCTCTTCAAGTAGCGTCACCAGTGAAGTTGAAGATACGGTCAGTACTACGTCTACTTCTACTGGTAGTAGTAGCTGGTCAAAAGCTGAAAAGGAAACGGCCAAGACTGCTAAAAACGTAGAGAAGGCTGAAACGGCTACTGAAGGTGTGGTCACTAAAACTGGCCGCTGGTCTAAGTTGCTTACTGCTTCACGTAGTGTGGTTAGCAAGGTGGGTTCAGTCGCTCTGAAGGCAGTCAATGTTGTGGCGTTAGCTGCTGAAGGTATTAATCTTGGCAAGAATATTTATACTTCTTTGACCAGTTCTAACACAAAGACTAAAACTAAGGCTGGCGCAAAAAGTATTGGTACGGTGCTTGGCGGTGGAATTGGTGCGGCTCTGGGCTCTGTCGTTCCCGGTCTTGGTACGGTTGCTGGTTTAGCGTTAGGCGCTTCAATCGGTGACGCACTTGGAGGCAGCAAGACTACTAGCAAGCTTATCTCAGCTTCTAAAAAGAGCATAGATAAGCTGAATAAGTACAACAAGACTCACACGATTAAGACCGTGGTTAAGGCTGACGGTACAACTGAGACTGTTGTTAAGCTCACAAAAGCTGCTAAGAAGGCCAAAGAATTACAAAAGACCTTCAGCTCACTGCCTAAGTCGGTTCAAAGCTCTGTAAAGAAGGCTAACGCTTCCTTCAAGACAATTAACAAGAGCCGCTTGAAGCTCAGCGTCAGCTATGACAAGACCAGCTTCAACTCTGCTAAAAAAAGCATTATTGCTAGTGTCAACAGCTTGTACAAGCAAGTTAAGAATAGTAGTGCAAAACAGGCTAAGAGCCAACTTGCTCAGGCTAAAAAGATGTACAAAAATGGCCTAATTAGCAAGAGTGATTTAGCTAAAACAGAAAAGCTAGTCAAGTCGCATTATAGTGAGACTACTAAGAGTGCTAAAAACGCTGCTTCAAGTATTAAAAAGATTACCAAGCAGGAAACTAAGCGGCTGGAAACCGAAACTACGAACCGCAACAAAGCAATCAACAAGGTTGAAAGTAAATACAGCGGAAAACGTAGCTCAATGGCCACTGAAGAAAAGAGTAACATTGCAAAAATAAAACGTGGCCAGACAGTCACTCTTGACGGCATTGAGTACAGCGGTCAAAAGGGCATTAACAAGATTCAAAAGTCTTATAAAGCCAAGCGTGAACAGCTTTCTGTACAAGAAGGCAAGGCTGTTAACAGAACTAGCAAGAAGTATGCAAAAAAGCGGCAGAGCATTGTTTCTGATTATGCTAAAAAATACGCTGATAAAGAATCTGACCTAGCAAAAACCATTTCAAAGACGCTGACTAGCAGCAGCAAGAAGCAAGAAGCCATTATGTCTAAGCTGAAGTCTTCTAATGGTAAAATATCAAAGCAAATGGCAGACAAACTGATCAGTGAATCATATCGAACAGCTAAGAAGAACATTCAACAAGCTGAAGATGATTACAAATCTGAAAAGAAGACCGCTGCCAACAAGCGTGATGACATTATTGCGTTTGCCAAGAAGACTTACACAGGTAATAGCGATTATGCTGTTAAAATGCGCAAAAAGCTGACTGATGAAGCAAATACTCAGTACAAAAATTCTGTATCTGCTGCAAAACAGACTAAGGAAAAAACTGAGTCTCAAATTTCTGCTCAAGAAAAGTCGGTTGTTAAGACGGCCAAGAGTCAATCTAAGGGCGTTACAACGCATATGGTCAAGCAAGGCAATAATACCATTGAAGCTGCTGGTAAAGGTGCAAGTGGCTCATCAAACATCTTCTCAGGCTTTATCAAATGGCTTAGTAAAATCAAGTGGCTTACTGGTGTGAGTGGTTCAACTGCCAAGTATCATACCACCATGACTAAAGTGGGTGGCATGACGTATGCAAAAGGTACTGGTAATGGCACCGTAGGCAAGACTGGAACGGCACTTGTTGGTGAAGAAGGTACAGAATTAGCCTACAGCCCTACACGGGGAACCATGCGCTTGCTTGGTACTCAGGGGGCTGAAGTAACACAGGTCTACTCTGATGAACACATTCTGAACGCTAAAGACAGTGCCAAAGTTTTAAATGGTGGTTATGGTGAAGGCAAAGTATTGCCGGGCTTTGCAAGCGGGACTGACACGTTGTCTAGCTTTGTAAAGTCACTCACTAAAAATGCAATCAAGATATATAAGAGCCTAAGTAAGACAATAAAATCTGCAATCAGTCACCCTATTAAAACAGTTGAAAAAATGTTGAGTGGCATGACTAGCATTAAAGTTCCTAATAAGGGCTGGGTGAAGTCAAGCACTTGGAATAAGGCATACAACAACGTTGGTAAGTCAGTCATCAAAAATGCTGAAAAGAGCTTCAAAAAACTTGCTTCAGCAATTAATGGTGGTAGCAGCGGCAACGCTAATAACCCCACTGGCTCAGGGGTAACACGTTGGAAGCCAGTGATTCGAAAAGTTGCTGCAAATATGAATGTTGATCTAACTTCTAGCGGTATGTCAGCTGTATTGAGTCGAATTAAACAAGAGTCAAATGGTAGCCCTACTGTTGAGAATGATTGGGATTCTAATGCAAAAGCTGGGCACCCGTCAATTGGATTGTTGCAGTACATTGAACCGACATTTAAAGCTTGGTTACCGACTAAGTCAGGTCATAAATACCCGAATAACATCAGACATGGTGCTTCTCAGATTGCCGCAATGTTTAATGATTCAAGCTGGTTATCTGATATTAGCGTATCTGGTGGGTGGGGACCAACTGGCCATAAACGCTATGCTAACGGAGGTTTCAGCAATACTGAGAAACTTGCTCACATTTCTGAAGGCAACCAATTGGAAGCCATTATTCCTATGAGTTCTCAAAAGGGTAGCCGTGGTTATGAGTTGCTTGGTCAAGTTGCCACAATGTTTGCTTCACGTGATAAGAATAAGTTGAGCGCAGCTAGTGGTACATCATCAACTTCAAGTGCTAGTGATTCTACCATTACAGCATTGCTTCAAAAAGTGGTAGATGGCCTTGATAATCTGTACACTGCGCAATATGATACAGCGCTGACTAAGAACGACATTTACAAGATTAACAAGAGTGTATCTAAGAAACAGACTAGGATTAAAAACTTTGCAACAGACTAGGAGGGGTGATCTTTGGAATTAACAAGCAGTGATTTTCAGTCTAATAACATTTTGAGTATTGGTACTTTGACCAATTATGATATGGGTTTCTTGGTAAATAAATTCACCAGAAACTTAACGCCTGACATCACTGAAAATACGCAGACAATTCCCGGCCGTGTGGGACTGGGTTACATGTCTAATTCGTATGGTGGGCTTCAGCTCACGGCTGAGTGCACTGTTATTGCAGACAAATCTGATGACGTATATCAGATTATGCGTGATATTAGTGAAGGTCTTTGGAGTGATAAAGCTGATGAAGAAGAGCAGCCTATTACTTGGTCAGGTGACAACAATGATGGGATTATTGTTTATTTTGGCCATGTTACTGATGTATCTACACCGTCATGGACTGATGAAGCAAGCTATTATATGGCAACTTTCACAATTACTTTCAAATGTAGTGACCCACATGGCTTTGGTGCACAGCACTGGGTTTATCCACGTTACTACACTTCAGGTAAGCTTTTACAGCTAAGTGATGACGCTTTGGATATTAAAACGGTTGCTTCAAGCAATTATCTTGAAGACACTGTGAATGAAGTCGGTGATGACACTGATACTCAGCGTGACTAAGGCAGTGATGACTATGCTGAAGGTGTTGCGGTAGAAAGCGCTAGTGTTGCTGATGACTTCATCACAGACGCTCAGGGCAGTGACGTGCAGCTTCAGTTTGACTACATCATAGACGCACCGTCTACTACAGCAGTTACATCTAGTGACGCTACAGGTGACGCAACTGCTACAACTTCAGTAGGCTCAACCAGTGAAGTTTATGCCACATTTACGGTGACGTACTCAGACGGCACTACACAAGACGTTACGACAACAATTGCAATTGATAGCCCTGACGGTACAAGTACCTATTCAGGGACGGCAACAGGGACAGCAACGCTCTCAAGCACGCTGTCAATTGCCAGCGTTTCTGATTGTTCTTTGTACATTAACCTATTTGCTGAACGTGTCACCCTGAGTGGCCTTCAGTTGATGATTCAGGCTCAACCTGCGGCTACACACTTCAATTGTTCATGGAACAGTGACGCAGACAGCGTGTCTAACACGTTCAATATTCAGTTAGCTGAGTATGATAGTAGCGGGGCACTTGTTGCCACTAATACTGTTGCAACGGTTACGCCTGACGCTGATGACACTGATGAATATGGAAATTATGAAGGCACGGTTGATACAGATTTTTCTTGGCCGTCTTTGAATAGTGCCACCGAAAGCCTGTATTTGTATCTATCTCAAGGGAACACGGACACTATCGCCATTGACAGCTTCAAGTTCTATGTCACGAACTCAGACGCTACGATCACAACCCTATTTGATGACTCAGACACGGCTTACTACACTCAATTTATCTTGACTGACAGTACAACTTTCAGCGTTACGCCAGACGGGAATGCAACCACTGAGCCTGTATTCACCGTAGTACCAACTGAAAGCATTAACCGTGCGGGAATTGTTTATGATGACGCATATAATAGCAAGCAATCATACAGCTACGTTGGTGAAGATGTTGATACTGAAACAGGCACTGAAGCAGCAACAGGTGATACGTTAATTCTTCATGACCCTATGGATACCAGAAACCGGTGGAGCACCTTAACTAGTACATCATTTGAACTGGAGAACAGTTCAGTTGATGGCAAGATGGCCACGCTGTCAACTAGTGGGTTCCGTGTGGCGACACATACGGTAAAGGTATACAACTCAAGCGGTTCATATACTAATAAGAAGGTTGCTAATTTTGGGACAGCTAAGAACCACTCTTATACGGCTTTTTACGGGCCAGTTGTCATGCGAACTCTTTCAACTGCGCCTACTGATTGGCAAGTTGATGTGCGTATGTCAATGCACGTTAAGCAGTCTTATGCTAAAGGCAAAATTGAGTTTTACTTATTAGATGAAGACGGCGCACGCCGTGGCAAGATTATGCTGAAAGATAATACTGATAGCGGCAAGGTAATGGCGCAACTTCAAATTGGTACACACTCTGCTCACACTCATCTTTATGAAGGCTATGGAACGACTTCCAAGGGGAAGACTAGCACAAAAACAATCAAGTATTATGACAGCTCAACGACTAAGAAAACAGTGAAGAGCAAAGTGCGCTATAGTGCTTC
>NZ_JAGYGS010000050.1:0-23029 GCF_018991185.1 Lactiplantibacillus sp. 7.2.4 | reverse complement strand
AAAGTAGACTCCCAACAATCCAAATAATTTGGAATTATACCAAACGCGGCATGGAGAAAATCTAATTTTCCATATATAAATTGGCCTGAACGGCGAACATAATATTTCGTTTGGACGCTGCCCCTCATGGCACTATTTTTTTCTACAACGCCTTTTCCCCATAATTTTACAGTTAATTTATTTGCGTCTAGACCATCGGTACCTCTAATTCGACTTTCTGTAAGAAACTCACCGAGCTTACGCTGCTCCCAAGTGCTAGCTAAAGATACACGACAATATAAAACAAAAAGAGAAGAAAACTTGGGAGCAGCGTAAGTTAAAAGAATTCACGAGGAGCTATTCAGGCGGTACGCCATCTGCAAGTAACTCGAATTATTATGGTGGCAACATACCTTTCATTCGTTCGGCAGAAATTAACAGTTCAAGCACAGAATTATTTTTAACAAAGCAAGGACTTGAAAATTCCTCAGCTAAATTAGTCCAAAAGGGTGATATTTTATATGCACTATACGGGGCTACTAGTGGACAAGTTGGCATTTCAAAAATAAATGGTGCTATTAATCAGGCTGTTTTGGCAATTATTCCAACTGAAGATGATGCTCCTGATTTTATTAAGCAATGGTTGAGCATGAAGAAAAAGAGAATTATTTCAAGGTATTTGCAAGGAGGACAAGGGAACCTTTCTGGAAAAATTGTTACTGATTTGTCTATGCAGAAGCCAAAAGTTAATAAAGAAGAGTTTGCAGTCGGTACTTTGTTGAAAAAGGCGGACAGCCTTATCGCTGCCAATGAGTATAATCACAAAAACGCCCTCAACATTCGAGCGCGTTTCTATCCATGCATATTCACCTAAATCCTATAAACTATATTAGACTGGCCAAATGTTTCATGACCTTATCGTTATCTTGGTTCTCTAATTCTTGAATGATGTGCAAATAAGTTTGCTGTGTAGTAGTCATATTAGAGTGACCTAATCGACGTGCAACTGACGCGATACTAACGCCAGCATATAATAACAGTGACGCATGCGTATGTCTCAATCCATGGACTGAAATCACCGGAATAGATGCATGCTTGCACAGACGTTCTAAATAGTGATTAACGGTGTCATTGTATACCTTGGCTTGGACAAAAATTGGTCGATCATCTGGAAGCTTCTTCGTCAACTGGGAAAATTGAATAACTGTTTGCCAATCCAGCGGAACCTTGCGAACAGATGAAGTGTTCTTTGTCGGCGCAAAGTCACTCTTAGCTGACTTGTAATCCCAGGTCTTGCTGATAGACAAGGTTTGATGAGCAAAATCGAAATCCTCTGGTGTCACACCAAGTGCTTCTGCAAAACGAATTCCAGTTTTCGCAATTAGTAGGATGAAATAATCCCAATTGACTTCATTATTCAAATCAAGCTCGTTCAATAGTGCCTGTAGCTCATACTGATGCAAATACTTTGTCTTATGTTCCCGATGCTTGATTCCTTTGATAATTGCCTTTCGCGTTGGGTCCCGATCAATGAAGCCTTCCTCTAACGCATCGATCAACGAGCCCTTTAAATGGCGATGAAAATCCATTGTCGTTTGCCGCTCATGAGTTTCTGCATAATCATTGAGTAACTGCTGATATGTCAGTCGAGATAATTCATCCATTTTCAAATCTGGCGCGAGCATTACCAGCTGACGATGAGACATTTCATATTTCCGATAAGTCACGGGCCGCACCGCATCTAATTTATACAGCTGCATCCATTGAAAAAAGTACTGATGAAACTTAACATTCTGTGCCATAATACGCCTCCAAAAAATGAGTTAACAACCATTTATAAAAGTTGTTAACTCATTTATACATGAATAATTATTCAGTTGGCCAAAAATGACACTTACAAATAAATTCATACTGTCGCTTATCAACAGCAATAGCTGGGCAAAAAGATCTGATTTCAGACAAACATATTTTGCATTAAATACTTCTTCAGTTCTTTCAGCTGTTGCAGTTTATCTTCATTGGCAGCGATAAGGTCGTCAACTACTTGAATTATTATTCCAACTTTTACCTGTTCATCTATGGTTGGAATAAATAGATTCATTTCAAAGAAGTCCTTAGGAGCGATATTTAACAACCCATGATTGCGAGCGCCTTCTGTCGCCCTCTTCATAATCTCTGTATACCACATGTTTCCTTCGAAATAAGTAACCAAAAATTGTGAATCAACTTGTACAGGCTTAAAAAGAATATAAAGTGTAGACAGTACCCCTTCAGAATATTTCTCTAGTCGTTTTATAGTCCCTACAGGATACCCATTTGAGTAACTTTTGTTGTACGCAAATTCACCTTTTTTTATTAGATAGTATCCGCTTACGTCTCGACTAGCAACTTGCTTATCAAAAAAGGTGTGCTGGTCGACCAAACCGTATTGTGCAGAAATTGTTAGTGGTAAAGTTGATTCTAATTTTTTATTTTTTCTAGTAATCCGTTTGACAACATCACTCAACTTACGCTGCTCCCATGGGTCAGTGAAACCCTTAAACCGCCACTCTTGAGAAAAAATCTTCTGCATCAACAGTTTCTTTAGCGTCTTAAGCTGTTCAAGTTCATCCTCATTGGCAGCGATAAGGCTATCTACTATACTACTCAAATTTGAAAGTTGAATTTGTTCAGCTTTAATTGGCACTTTGACCTTTGTAGGTTGCACAATTGATATATAATGACGCGCATGTCCTTCTTGAGTAAATTTTGTGTGTTTTAAAAGTTCAAACCCAAAACGTAAATTAATATTGTTTTTCGCAGTCAAAATTTTAATCGCGGAGGACTTTACTTTATATGGAAAATTGACAAATTTCATATCCAGGGTGAAATCATCAAAAATAATCGATTTACCTTTATTGTATACATTATTTTCATGAGTATATCCTAGAATAAATGATTTGTTCGCTGTAAGCACGGGTATTCCATTACTACTGTACTGGTCAGAATTGACAATATATTTATCAGGTCGTTCATACTCAAATAAATCACCCAACTTACGCTGCTCCCAAGGGTCACTAAACCCCTTAAACCGCACTTTCGGCACTAAATTTTCATTTTTCATTGTAACATCCTCTTAATAGCCTCAAGCTGCTGTTGAGCGACAGGGTCAGTTGCCACTAAATCGTCCATCATTCCAGACAGTTCTGACTGCAACTCATTAATTTTGGCATCGGCCTCGCCCATGGATTTCACCAGCTTATCCACATCAACAGGCGGTTCTTCTTCAAAGGTATCCACATACCGTGGAATGTTTAAGTTATATTCGTTCTCTACAACTTCCTCGAATTCAGCTTTATGCGCGTACTTATCCACATCTTCTCGAGCGAGGTACGTGTCCAAAATCTTGTCGACGTTTTGGTCTGACAGATTATTCTGGTTCTTCCCTTTTTCGAAGTCATTGGAAGCGTCAATGAAGAAGATGTCTTTGCGTTCACGACTCTTCTTAAAGACCAACACGACCGTTGGAATACTCGTACCGTAGAATAAGTTAGCTGGCAAGCCAATTACCGCATCGAGCACATTATCGTGTTCAATCATGTACTGGCGAATTTTGCCTTCCGCTGCACCCCGGAAAAGTACCCCCATGAGGGAGGACCACGGCCATTGCGCCTTCGTTGTTCAAGTGGTATAACATGTGTTCAACGAACGCAAAATCAGCCTTAGACTTAGGTGCGGTCTTCCCATACTTCCGGAAACGTTCGTCATCTAACTTGTCATCAGGATTCCATTTTGCAGAGTATGGTGGATTCGCCACGACAGCATCAAAAGTTAGATCATCAAAATGGTCTTCTTCCAAGGTATCGCCCTGACGTAAATCAAAACGATTGTAACTGACCTCATGCATTAACAGGTTCATGCGAGCCAAGTTATAAGTCGTACCATTGATTTCTTGACCATAGTAGTTCCCAATTGTGGCAAAATTCCCCAGTTGTAATAACAGTGACCCGGAACCCATGGTCGGATCATAGACTGTTTTCAAACGGTCTTTGCCCGCCGTAACGATTCTAGCTAGCAGCTTTGAGACTTGTTGTGGCGTGTAGAATTCGCCGGCCTTCTTACCAGCGGAAGCCGCAAATTGACCAATCAAATATTCGTAGGCATCGCCTAAAATATCGATTTTAATATCCTGTTCTCCAAAATCAATGTTGGCCAGTGACAAGATGACTTTGGCAATCAACTCACTCCGCTTTGCGACCGTGTTACCCAACCGGGACGACTGCAAGTCCAAGTCTTCGAATAACCCCTTAAAATCATTTTCAGATTTTTTGCCTAGCGTTGAGTTTTGAACTTCATTAATCGCATTTTGAAGCATTTCAACATCAAAATCGCCCGCATTAATCTGCTTAACCATTGTTGAAAACAGATATTGTGGTTCAATAAAGAAACCCAGCGCATCAATGACCTCATCTTTTAAATCCGCCATCAATTCTGGATCTTGTCCTGCGTCGACAAAATCAATATCATCATCTTGTAACAGTTCATTGGCGTAGTTTTCAACCTTTTCTGATAAGAAACGGTAAAAAATCAAGCCTAAAATGTAGTTTCGATATTCACTTGCGTCCATATTGCCGCGCAGATCATTCGCAACGGCCCATAATCTTTTTTGTAATTCAGCCTGTTGTTCGGCTTGTTCAGTGTGACTCATTAATTTCATTCTCCTAGCTTAGTGAGTATTTCCGGTCAATTGTGGACACAAACTCTTTGATTTCACGTTTGGCCTGCCGCTTACGCCGAAAGTCCATCCCGTGGTCGCTCAAATGTTCATAAATCTCTTTATCCTTGGTTTCGCCGTAGAAGTTGTAGTCAGCTATTGTTTCATTTAGAAAGTCCTCTGACAAATGGTGTTCTTTTGAGAATCCTTTGATTGCCGCACGTTGACTCTCAGCCATAAAGTTACTCAAAGACATCCCGATATCGTCGTCAGCGTCTAGCGCTGGGATCACTTCGTTCAAGAATCGTTCTAACAACTCAACCTTCGACTTTAATTGGTCATTTGTGGCATTATCCAACAAATGTTCAATTTTCTGAATATCATGTTTTCGTTCCGTCGTCGACATCAAATCAATGCCCGAGATTAGGTTCACAATATAGTCGACATTGATGGTATCGGTCTCTAACAGACTAATATCAAAATCAACATCATCTAGAATTGACACATTCTCGTGTTCTTGTCGCTGACTAACGTTTTGATACGCGGTATAGTACTTCCCCCGAAAGGCCTCCATCAACTGTTCAGAAAATTGTGGCTCGTACTGTGACCACTCAAAGTCATCGTAAACCCGGATACGATTATAAACGCGCATTACGGCACGAAATGCCATCACAAATTCATATAGCGCATTATCGCCGCGGTTATATAATTCATCAACCGACTGGACGTCAGGCGTCACAGTTAGTAATTGCCCGATTTTGTCCGCAAATTCGCCCTTAAGTTCATCATAACTTGGCGCTAAGAAACCAGAGCTATCCCCGTCAGAGAACAGTGCAACGGCCTCATCCGTTTTTTCTTTAATATTGCGATAAGCAATAATATTTCCAGATGTTTTTTGCTTGCCTTCTACCCGATTGGTACGAGAAAAGGCTTGAATCAGTCCATGCCACTGCAGGTTTTTATCCACATACAGTGTTGATAACCGTTTGGAGTCAAACCCAGTTAAGAACATGTTGACAACGATTAAAATATCAATATTATCCGTCGGCGTTTGGTCGTTATGGTCACGCATCCGCTTCGAAACATCCGCGAAATAATCCTTGAATTTATCCGTTGAAAAATCAGTGCCATACATCTGGTTGTAGTCCTTCACTACTGAGTCTAAGCCCATCCGTGAAGTGACATCATCCTGTTTTTGGTGTTCCTCGTTGTCATCCTCATTGGCCGCCCAAGTGAAGATGGTCGTTACCCGCAAATGATGATTGGGGTCGAGTTTCTTGAACAGCTGATAATACTTCAATGCCATCCGCGTATTCGCCACCGTAAAGATTGCATTATAATGTTTCTTTTTCGTGATGTGGCTATGATTCAGCAAGATGTGCTCAACAATCTTTGTCATTTGCTCTTCGGACTCATAAACTTCCTGCGTATTGATTCCGGGGACTTGTTCGTCAGTAATCTCTCGCTGTGTTTCTTCAAAGGTCGATAAATATTGAATGGTAAACCCAAGAACGTTACCATCACGAACGGCATCACGGATTAAATATTGATGCAATCGATTTTGATATAAATCCTCAGTCGTCCGACCCATCGGGCCCCATGTTTTGCTGAAAAATTGGAGTTCCCGTAAAGCCAAAATGTTGTGCATTCTTAAACCAATGATTGACATTTTTACGTATCTCACCCATCTGGCTACGATGACTTTCATCTTCAATAAAAATCACTTTACGGTCGTGGTATGGCGTCAAAACATTCTTATAACGATCATTAGAGACCGCGTTATTCATTTTCTGGATGGTCGTCACGATTAGCCCATTATCATGAGACGCTAGCTGTTTGACTAACGCAGCGGTATTATCCGTCCGGTCCAAGGCGCTTTGTCCACCAGTGGTCTCTGGTAGGTAGGCACTGAAATTCTTCACCGTTTGAATATCTAAATCCGCACGGTCAATCATGAAGATGACCTTTTCCGCATCCGTTTCTTGCAACAATAACTGACTAGCTTTGAATGAAGTAATCGTCTTACCAGATCCCGTGGTATGCCAGACATAACCATTTTCGTTTGGATGCTCTTTCGCCTGTTTGATGATGGCTTCAGTCGCATAAATCTGATAAGGACGCATCAATAGCATCTTATGGTCACTACTATCAAACACCGTATATTTCGCGATTAAACTATGTAATCGTGGCTTGCTCAAAAAGGTCGTCGTAAACGCATCTAAATCATTTAACCAATTATTATGTTCGTCAGTCCAATAGAACATGAAGTTAGAATTTAACTCACCATCACCATTGGCAAAATAGCGGGTTTCATTACCATTCGAAATCACAAAGACCTGAACGAGTCGCATCAGCTTGGCTTCCGCATATGACTCGGCGCGGTAGCGAATAATTTGATTGAACGCTTGCGTAAATTCAACGCCTTGACGCTTCAGTTCAATTTGCGCGATTGGCATACCGTTGATTAAAATCAGCACATCATAACGGTCTTCATGCCGTCCCGCAACTGTCATTTGGTGACTAACTTCAAAAATATTATGATCAAATTGTTTTCCATCAAAAATTTCTAGATATAAACTACTATCATCATCACGTTTGATGTTGATTTTACCAGTCGGTTGAACCACTGAGCCCCGCAAAATCTGGGCCACTTGATAGTGCGTTCGAGCACCGATTAAGTCATTCAAAACAGCTTGAAATTCACGGTCACTCAATGGTGTCCCGCTCAAACGTTCACGGTTGCGCTCACTTAAGACTTCGCGAAAATGGGCGTTCAACGTCGCAACATCTGGAATTTCAACATAATGATAGCCAATACTTTGTATTTTTCGTATGAGGTGATTCTCTAATTCCGCCTCAGATTGATGTCCACTTGCCATCAGGAGTCCTCCCCTCTATACGACTAATTGTTCGTCGTAATCCTAATCAAGTCTACTCCCTGTAGTTACCAATATCATATCATATTTAACTAACGCTGTAGCGCAGTGTTAAGGAATTACGTCAATTATTAAGGCTCAGAACCCATTGATGATTGAATGCTGATCGTTTCACTGCAAAATAAAAAGGTAGTCGTGCCGGGCTACCAGCATCGAACTACCTTTTGACCACTAAAATATTCTTATTTTACAACTTCCGCAACCGCCGCATTAACCGCGTCACGTTCATCTTCAACTAAGGCAACGCGACTAGCGATGACCTTAGTATCCATTTTGATTTCGCGGGTCAAACCAGGCGTATTGATCTTTGGTTCAAAGAACGCCTTGAATTCGCCTAACCGTTCTGCTGTATGGAAGATTCGTGAAATGACAGTAATGTAGGTCGTGAATTCCATGTCACCACCTACCGTGGCTTCCAACCATGACCATTCATCGCGAATCCAATCCCATGCGGCTTGTTCACCAGCTGGGTTAGCTAAGACGCCCCGGAACCAAGCGCGCAAGTCTTGTGGCTTGATGGTATCAGCATCTTCAAACTTACCAACTAGTTGCTTGATTAAGTCTGCATCTGGCGTAGCTGTCAGCGCTTCACAGATATCTGCTTTGTAGCTGGCATCCGCGGTCTGCCGTGATGCCGCCAACAAACTGTCGAATAATTCAGCGCTACCGAAGTTCTTGACTTCGTTGCGCAAAATGAAGACCCGGATATCGGCAGGCAATGTTGCGAGCTTATCGCGGTTACCTTCAAATAATTCATGCGCTGCCAAGACGGCTGCACTGTTCTTCGCGTACAATGCCGCACTCAGTACAAATGGCCGTGTCAACTGGTCATCGTTAGATTCACCCGCTTGTGGCAACCAGCCTAATCGTTTAACTTGATCGGCACTCAACTGGTCGAACAAAGCTTGCAAATGCTTTTCTTCGTCAGAATCTGGCGTTACGAATTTCCGTAAGTTACCAGCAACTTGGTACAAAGCAGCGTTAACGACAGTCGAATGACTAGCCGCAAACCGACTTAATAACGGCACAACTTCGGCGTATGAAATCTGGCGACCTTCCGCTAATAAACGTAAATCTTGTAATAACTGTAATTGGTCAATGGCAGTCAAGTCATCAACATTGGCCAAAATGTCATCCATCAACGTTTGGTCATACTTAACGATAAAGTGTGAGTTATTGCCGACATTCAAACGGAATGGTTTGCCACTGGCATCACGCAACTTAGCATAATCGCCAAGCGTGACTGTTTTGTCCTTCATGATGGCAGGTGCGGCATCGTAGTTCGCGTTCAGCGGAATCTGCCATTGACGGCCGACGTCTTCACCTTCACCGATGAAGAATTGTTGTTGTGACAAGGTCAATTGACCATCAACGACCGCGGCTGTGACAACGGGATAGCCAGGTTGTTCCAGCCATGAATGCATGATGTCACCCACTTGCATGCCGGAAGCATCAGCTAATGCGCCCCATAAGTCATCACCCTTAGCATTACGATATTTATGATCGATGAAGTATTGCTTTAAGCCAGCGCGTAAAGCGTCATCGCCGACTAACGCCCGGGCCATGACTAACATCCGAGCACCCTTAGCATAGACGATCGCACCATCAAAAATCGAATCGATTTCAGCGGGGTCTTCCACTTGAACGTGAACGGATTGAACACCGTCTGTTGCGTCCCGTTGGAGTGCCATTGAAGCTTCGGAAGTTTGGAAAGTTTCCCAAATATGCCAATCTGGTTCTAAGGCATCCGTAGCCACGTATTCCATCATGTTGGCGAAACTTTCATTTAACCAGAGGTCATCCCACCACTTCATTGTGACTAAATCACCGAACCATTGGTGCGCAAGCTCGTGCGCAATCACCGTAGCGACGAGTTGCTTGGTTGCTAAGGCCGTGTTATCAGGGTCAAGCAATAAGTAAGCTTCCCGATAAGTTACTAAGCCCCAGTTTTCCATCGCGCCGGCTGAAAAGTCTGGCAAGGCCAACTGCCATGAATGTGGTAGTGGATATGGTGTTTGATAGAAGTCTTCATAGAATTCAATCGACCGTTTGGCAATATCTAAGGCAAAATCCAATTCATTGGCTTTGTGAGCTTTCGTACCAAACACACCAATCGTGACACCGCTCTTAGTCTTGGTCTGCTTGCCTTGTAATTCGCCAAAGGCAAACGCAATCAAGTAAGTCGACATCCGCACAGTGGTTTCAAAGTAGTGCACACCATCTGCTTCATGGTCTTCTGGCATGTTACTCAAAATCGTTTCACCATCGTGTTCATCATACTTGATGGCCAAATCAAAAGTGGCTTTGGCTTCTGGTTCATCAACACATGGGAAAGCTTGCCGAGCTGCAGTGGTTTCAAACTGAGTCCCAATCAATTCCTTCTTCACACCGTCAACTTCGTAATATGATGGATAAATCCCCATCATCGTATCAGTCAACTTAGCGCTATAAGTAATTGCAAGGGTCACCTGACCAGTCTTCGCAAGTTCGATGCGAATCCCTTGAATGTCATTATCAACAGTAAATGGGACATCCGCACCATCTGCTTGGACACTGGCAATCGTCAGTCCATTTTGGTGAATGAGCACTTCTTGTGCCTGTGCGTCCCCGGTAATAGTTGATTTCCCCGAAATCAGCTTATCCGCCCGGTTGATGTTGATATAAAGATCATAATGTTCTGGTTGAAATGTTTCGTAAAAATGCGTTGTGGCTGCCATATTATTCTCCTCGTTTTTTAAGAATATATTCATTATACGACAATTGCAGATGGAATGCGTTATCGACAGCTCACGTTTTTATAATTCCTGTCCGGCCCAAGTCTGGCGGGCAGTTACTCCTGTAAAATCAGAACCGATTCACTGGTGTTACCCAAGTACAGCAACTATTCGGACACCTTAAGACCAAGGCCCCAAAACACTCATGCCACCATCGCGTCTTCGTCATTAGGGTCGTTCAGTACCGGCACCACTAAACTAATCGGCCGCACCGCCTCCTTCAACACCGCACTAGCCGCCCGAAATTCCGCATCCGCCAGCACGGGTTGCCACTTAAGCGACTGACCCACTGGCTCCAGCATGATATACCGGCAGCTATAGCGGCGCTCAAATTCGACGGTTGCTGGCAAAACTTCCACGTGCCGGGTGTCGTCTTGAATCCAAGATAACGGTAGCCAACTTTCAACCTGACTGGCGTCCACCCCAAGTTCTTGTAGGCGTTCAGCAAAGCGTGTTCGCATTAACAGTGGTGCATCCATCGGCGAACCCGCCACGTCGAGCGCAATCTGAAAATGACCGACATATACAGCGCCTAAATCTAAAATCAACCGTTCATTTTTGTTTAGCTTGATTGGCCCGGTCACCGGTTGCCAACGCGCTGCTACTAAGGCGGCATAAGTCAGCTTAGACGTGACCAGGTAGTGCCGTGGTTCAATCGTTCGCGTTGTTAATGGGATTGAAAAGTTCGCTTTCGTTAGTAGTTTTGGATTGGCAGTAAAAGATTGGTCCGTAATCTGATAGAACTGGTTATCGTTAAAAGTCACTGTCATCTGTGTCCCTCGCTTTATCTTGTCTGCATGTTTCCATGGTCAACATTCCATGCGCATTGCGGTTAGTCCATCCCAATGTGCCACTAGGCTTGGACTTAATGCGGCTATCGCTCACTGATCCGGTTCCCAGTGTTCAAAGGCGCTGACCAAGTTCTGCGTCATATGGAATTCGCTCATGACTTTGACCAAGGTGGCTTGCGCGTTCATGAATAACGTGGAATGGACAAAACGGTGCGCCTCGGCATTCTCGACCAACCGCCGAGCCTGTAACTGTTGCGCCGTCAATAATTCGGCCTCCGCGCGTCGCATTTTTTCACGAGCCGCTTGGTAGCGATACCCAGCGACATCAGCTAATGCCGCGGCAATTAGTGAGCGGGCATTCCCGATATTCAAAATCATGGCCATTGTGACATTGAGCGTATGTTCAGTATTTATCTGTTGCATATGATCCCCCTTCAATGTGAAGCGGAGTAACGTCCCCCACCAGTTCTCGTTCCAACTCCTTGACCAGTATCATCGCACACGTCCTGAATTTGCGCCGGTCCCCATGCTGTCGGCACGATGTTCGATGATCAAATTAACGATTGCCAGGGCTCACTATTATCGCACGTGTGTCTTGACACCATTAACTTATCTCACAGTATAGCATTCGTTTGCAGAAAAGAATCGTCCTTTTTTCAACATATACATAAACTTTACAAAACGAAAACCGGGCCTTTTTACGTATATACGCGGTCCGGTTCTAAAATCAGTTAATATTTTTTTATTTGTTTTTCAATCTATCTGGACACCCTAAATCCGCCACAAAAATGGTGGTTAAAAATCATTATGGTCCTTAGTTTCATCACCATATTGCCAGCGCTGCATCTGTTGCGCAGTCGCCGCACTCTGATAAGCGTTCCCGTCAAACCAGGCTTCAGCACCACTACCCATCATCATGACAGGAATCTGGCGCCCATCAAAGTAGTGATAGCGCAAATAGACATAATTGCCGGCCCCAGCACCTTGGTGTGCGCCTTTGATATTGATCCACTTGCGACCGTCAAATGGTTCATAATCCAGCTTCAAATCATCCGTGCTGTTTTGCGTAAACGACTGCACCTTATGGCTATACTCATCATAGTAATACCACGTGCCCTGGTAGGTCTGCGGCCACTGGTTGGCGTCGACGGCACTGGCCGTTCCCGCGGTGAGGCTCGTATCGGACAGGATTGCCGGTTTTGTCCCGGTGATAATTTTGGCAAACCCAGCTTGAAGCGCGCTATTTTGCGTATCGTGAAGAATCAACTGGTCGCCGTTAGTCGTTTCAGTGACTAATACCACTGGCCGTTGGTTGTGCAGGCAGAAGAAGTAGGTGATTGGATAGATTGCCTCCGCCTTACCGCCCGTTGCGACCGCGACAACTTGCAGCGGACTGCTGTCTTCACCATCCGTCGACCATTTCAAACTAACCGGCTGACTGCCCCATTTGACGTGGCCGTCCAATTGTCCATTTTTGAACACTTCTGGAAAATGATAGCCCAAATGGTCAGGTGCCTTGTCATCATACGTGCCGACATAGGTCTGTCCCATCTCGCTCTGCCAGGACGCCATAAACGTCGATAAGGCGGCCTTCTTCCCCGTATTCCACAAGGTAGCCTGCGTGCTGGACGCTGAGTCATCGGTGGCACTAGCCGCGTTTGCTGGCTTCGACTGGCTGTGCTTGACTCTGGTCGTTGTCGTCTTCGCGCTGGATTGCTTCGTTGCTGACTGCGATTGCGACGAACACCCCGCTAATAATAGACTGCCTAAAATTAATCCGACCCACATTCTTTTCATCTGATTCATAACCGGTCCCGTGCCGGTATCCCCCTATTCTGAGTTGCGCTGGCACTGCTGGTTGGTGACATTGCTGAAACCAAACATGCAGACACAAGCGATTACCTTTATTGTACTAAAAAAGTCGGTGCCATAGAACTGGTTCATAAACTAAATCATCACCAGCCACACGTACCGACTTTCCAACTGTTTATTTAATTGTGATATTCAAGGTTCCTAAGTGCGTGATGTGCCCCGTCAGCTGGTCGCCAGACTTCAAAAAGACTTGTGGGTCCCGGCCAACGCCAGTGCCACTCGGTGTCCCAGTGAAGATCAAATCTCCTGGCTGCAAGTCACAAACCGTTGATAAGTAGTGCACGAGGTCGGGCACTTTGAAAATCAGCTGCCGCAATGGGGCTTGCTGCATCGTCTGACCATTGACGGTCGTCGTGATCACTTCATCATCCAAATTGGCCAATTCATCGACCGTCGTCAGCCAAGGTCCAACCGGCGCGTAATTTTCAAACGACTTACCCATCGAAAACTGGGGGTTGTCGTTTTCAAACTGCACATCACGATCTGACAAATCTTCGCCGACCATCACCCCCGCGACATGATTCATAGCGTCAGCGACCGGAATCTCACGCCCACCACGACCAATCATGACGACCAGCTCCGTTTCCCAATCGGTCTTAGGGCCATGGGCAGTCACAGCCACGTTAGCCGGGGCCAGTGAACTACTGAACTTCGTGAAGATACTTGGCACCTTGGGTAACGTGATGTGAATCTCTTCGGAGTGATCACGGTAATTCATTCCAACGGCAAAAATCTGCTGTGGTTGCGTGACCGGTGCGGCTAAGTCTTCTGGTTTAAAGGTTTCAACTGGTCCTAACTGCCGCTTATCCGGCGCCATATATAGCGCTTCCAAAATCGTTTGTGCATTCAGGACTGGTTGTCCCTGATTTTCAGCCGTAATAATAAGTGGTCGGTTCGCACGCATCCCAATTTTCATCTCAATCACCTCATTGATTAATTTTATCCGTTTCATTTATACACTCACATAACCATAATAATAGCGCCAAATCAGCTGCGAAACAATGCTTGCATCTCGACGCTGGGTAAGGTAAGCTCAATGAAACTTCAGAAAGTGACTGTTCGAAATTGTCGAAATCCTCAGCACGCCCCCATCGCCGTTCCATGTGCTCGATTTAGTTTAACCATTGCCTGTTCCCGAACTGATAGCCACAAACAGCCTGCCCTTTTACAAGCATGAATCGCTCATTCCATCAAAAAAAGGTGCCCGCCTAATTGCCGGACGCCGCTAACCATACCGATTGACGTCAACTTTAATGTTGCATGTCAGGTGCTGGTTTTGGTTGTTTGTCGCTTGGATGTTGCTCATGGTGCGACGGTTCATCTGGATGTTTCTCGCTTGGTTGCTTGTCGTCTTGCTTCTTGTCATTTTGTTGTCGCCATTCTTCCATCGTTAACATATCTTTAACGACCATTTTTAACTTAGTCACTTGATAGCCAGTCATTGATTTGACCGCTTTGGCGATTTTTTCAGCGACCCGGTTCAAGATTTCTTGCCCGTTCTTGCCATATGCGAGCACAGCCGTTAACTCAATGCCCACAGTCTGATCATCATCATCGGTATCGATGGAGACCCCCGTTTGTGGTCGGTCCTTATCGGTAAACCGGTTGGAGATGTCGTCAATCAAGTTACCTTGTAAACTCAAGACACCGTCGACTTCTTGGGCCGTATTGCTCGCAATCTTTGCTAATACATTATCATCAAAAACAACTTCAGGTTGTAACGTGGTTGTGTCTGCCATTTAGAATTCCTCCTCTAAAGTCTGTCGTCTCGGCCACGGTGGGCACTAACGACTCAATTATTGCAATTTCAACGATGGCTGGCTTGCACTGCGACGTGCTTGTCGTCAGTACACAATCAGGTTATTCAACCTGCCGATTGTCCGTGGACTGATTGGTGTTCGGCTTGCCGGTTGCCTGGTCTTGCCAATCACGCTTGCTCATCACATCGCTGACGTGGACCTTGATTTCAATCACTTGCAATCCGGTATACCGTTCAACGTCCTGTTTAACGCGCTGACAGATCTGGTTGAAGATTTGGCGCATGTCCTTGCCGTATTCGACAATCATCGTCATATCCAAGGCAACTTGCTTTTTGCCGACTTGTGCGTCGACCCCCTGCGTTGGGTCAGCTTCATCACGAAAACGGTTCGTTAAATTGCTTAACATGCCGCCTTCTAGGGATAATACACCGTCGACATTGCGTGAAGCTAAACCGGCGATTTTTTCAATCACACCATCGTCAAACGTCAACTGCGTCTGTAATTGTTGTTCTGGTTGTGCCATTGTAATTCCTCCCATTATTTAGATAAATACTCACTCAACTTCTGGCTAACAACGGCCAAGTCAATGTGGACGAATCGCCCAATTGCCCAGCCAATCAGCCCCAACACTGCGACTAATAAGACTGCTGAAAAACTGGTTAGTACCCAGACGATTCCCAAAAGCAGTCCAATCAGAAACCCATACTGTGCGTTACTCATTAGGCGCCTCCTTTACACCACGGTCAACTTGCGCTCATGGTCAGCTGGCCGAACTTGGACGACCGGTTGCTCAACCTTCAATCCGAGTTGTTGGCTCAAGTAATCCTGCGCAATGACGGTCGCTTGTTGTGCCACTGACTCTAGTTTGGCCTTATCGCTCACCATCGAGTCAATCTTGACGCGAACACGGTGACGATTGCGTAACTTAATTTGAACAGCGGGATCAATCAAATTCAATTGACTGACTAACCGATACTGCAAGTCACGTTCCAAAGCCCGCTGTGGAATCGTCAATTGACCGTGATCGCCTTCATAAGTCAGCGTATTGACCTTAACGGGTCTAAACAAGCCGACAATAATCATCAAAATACCGACGATACCGGCCACGGCAGCGAAGACAATCAACAAGCTACTCCAGACCATCGGATAACTGACCGTCATTTCTGCCAGCCATTCCGTGAGCCACGGAATCGGATACAATTGACCTAATTCAAAGACCGCTAACAACACTAAGATAATTCCGACAAGTGTTACCATGAACTTCGCAAAGCGGCTCATTTAATCACCGCCTATCGCTTCTTCGTCATGCCGAAAATTGCTGAAACAATTAGCACTAAGATAATTGCGCCGAGAATCGATGGGACTAACGCCATCCCTGCTAATGATGGTCCCCACGTCCCCAACAGTGATTGCCCGATCCAGGCACCAACTAAACCAGCAATGATGTTACCGATAATTCCCATTGGCACGTCCCGACTAGTAATCGCGCCGGCCAACGCCCCAATAACACCACCAACGATTAATGACCAAAGCCATCCTAACATAGTGATCACTCCTTAACATTTAGAATTTTTATTACATGCTTATGATAACCATAATATTATTAACAGACAATTAATATGCATAGTTGAATTTGTTATTGCGTTAAAAAAACAGTAAAAAGCCCGTTATTACAGCATTAATCACAGTCCAATCGCGCTGGAACCTATTAAAAAAGACGTTGCAAGTCACAGTCCCCTTGTAACGCCCTCATCGATATCACAGATTAAGACTTCTCGACCTGCTCCGCGAAAACTGACAACGATTTTAATAACCGCAACTAAAAAATCGGCCGCATTTCCATAACAGAAACACGACCGAATTTAATTTTGACTGGCCAGAATGATGCCCGACTTCAGTTTAACTTGGCGTCCGAGTGCTAGATTGCAGTTTTACTGGCAATCGAAATACCAGACTTTATCCTGGTACCGAATTACGGTTTTATTGGCAATCACAATGCCAGATGACAGTTTTACTCACAGTCGTACTGTCAAGTTATAGCTTGACTGGCAATCGTGGTGCCCAACTTCAGCGCCACCTCGATACTTATTCAAAAGTTCACCACTAACCCCACCCATACACTCATTCATTAACAAGCAGGTTCATCGCTAGTGTCATTTTCTACCAAAACGCTTAGCTCGCTTTAGCTGGCGTCTGCTTGGCCGCATGCAAGGCATCATTGATGACTTTAGCGTACAGAATATCTCCCGCGCGAATGCCACCAAAGTGCACCCCATCCGTTCCCTTAAAGACTTCGGGATGTTGCGCAGCGATTTTGCCCCAGTCCGCAATCGTAATGAAATGGTACTTTTCAGGCAATTTGCGTTCCAACACCGCTAACTTTGATGAATTCCAATTTGCATCAGCGCGCGCGTTATACGGCGTCATCAAGATTAATTTATGCCCCGGCTCCAGGTCATGGATGATTTTCATGGTTTGTTCTTCATAATCATCCAAGGCATTGGTCCCGATACAGATGACCACGTATTCGCGTAGCGTGTGGCTCCGTTGCTGGTTCATCATGACTTTATATGCCAAGTTCATTGTCCGGTCGCCTTCCGCATCGATATTACTGTTGGCAACGTGGTCCCCTAAATAAGAACGCGTTCCGAGCGTGACACTATCGCCAATGATTGACACGCCCGGTGCCTTGGCTGGTGCGTTTTTATGGCTTGGCGCTTGCTTTTTCTTCGGTGCGACCGCCGCTAAAACAGCATCATGGGTCGTCGCCACTTTATCGACGTCCTGATAAATGCCACTGATCCACAGGTTTTGTTCCAAAGTCGACAATTGAGGTGCATTTCTGATCACCACGCCCGCGTTGACCGCCAACAGAACCCCCGCCGTGATGACAGGCAATTGTAGCTGGCGCCAGGTGACCCGATGACCAAAGAGATGGCCCCGTTTACCCGCAATCACTGGTTCTAAGACGTAATATGATAAGGCTGAAAGCACGATGGACAGTACCGTCGTGAGCAAGGCCGCCAACCAGTTGACCATTAGGTGTGAAAAGATTACGTACAGCGGCCAATGATAGAGATAGACGCTATAACTGACATCGGCTAGAAAGCCCATCCAGCGGGGTTCGTTGAGATTAGGCGTCTGGTCATGAAGCAAGCGCGCCCCGTAAATCATAACGCCCGCCAGTACCGTCGCTAGCAACAAACCACCCTGATAGGTCTGCAGGGCTTCAAATTTCATTTCGTAACCCAATGTCACTAATAAAATGAAGCTGATCAACATAATTGCTGAAGCTAAAATGGGGTTGCTGTGCGCCGTCGTCCAACGATACACCGGCCCCTGAGCCTTAATGCCACTCAAAATTCCAATCAGCCCGCCGACAAAGAATGGAAAACAGTGCGTGAGGCTTGAGAAATAGACCGGTGAAAAATCCTTCAGTCCGACCGCGCCAAAAGTCATCATGACCAGGCTTTCAATCGCAAAGATCGTCGTTAAAATGCCTAAGCCCCAACGGAAGCGCGTCAACGCTTGCCGACCACTAGCTAAGCGACGACTGATTTTGGCAACGACCCAAGCGACGAAGCCCCAGACGATGTAAAAGTGCATTTCGACTGCCAGTGACCACGTATGCACGAACAGGTGCGGAATAAACTTATTTTCATAACTTCCACCCGTCGCAATTTCAAAATAATTAGTCGTGAACCCTAAGGCCGCTGCAACTTGTTTGCCAATATCTGTCACAAAATCGTGATCGATAAAATAAGTCAGCGGTAACACGACCAACACGGCGATGAACAGTGGTGGCACAATCCGATAAAACCGGCGGCCATAGAAGGCCATTAGTTTAAAATTATCTGAACGGGCAAATTCATCCACCATCAACGACGTAATCAGAAAACCGGAAAAGGTGAAGAACACATCAACGCCAATAAAGCCGCCGGTGAACTGGTTCTGAAAAAAGTGGTACGTTAATACCAGTACGAGCCCGGTGATTCGTACTAAACTAAACCATTTAATCCGCATTTTCTAACTTCCCATCCGCCGTAATTTTTTGCGCGTACGTCTTATTACCAATATGTAACTTGACGACACCGCTTAGTTCACCCTTGTTGAAGTTTCCTTGTAATCGCCAACCACTAGGTGCAATAAATTCACCGGGGCCTTCAAACCGACCGTTATCAAAGTGACCGACGTAGCGCCCCTGTTTTTGAACTTGAAGCGTTCCCCGCCCATCAAATTTGTGTTTGAATACAGCGCCGTTATAACTCATCCGACCATGGTCCAGCCGAACACTTTGCTTCTCAGTCGTCGCTGGCATGAGACTGATTACTGCGAAGGCGATAATGCCGACAATCGTTATTATTTCAAAGATCATTCTGCTCCTAATTTTTCCCATGTTTCCGTTCCTTTCACAACCCCGGTTACCCCTGAGTACATCCCGCCAGTTCCCCAACCGTCCGCGGGATTTCACACAACAACTTTATCATCACTCAAAATCGATGATTTACAACAATTCGCACATATAAAATAATTAAACAAACTATTGAATATACCTTAATAATTATACTGATTAATATTTTACTAAACATTCTGCCCAGTGGATAGATGAAAATCAATAGGCACTGATTTTTTCATCAATAACGACATCAGTTTTGTAAAGTCAACTAAAACCTAATCATAACCATTCTGACACGCGAAAAAGCAGCCAACTCAGTGTCTTGACTGCTTTTTCCAGTAATTACTTTCATCGTTACAACAAATCAGTTCCAGTCACCAAATTTGCCCTAATCAACATATCAATAAAGAATTGGCCACATCTCAAAGTAGCCGACATCGTCTAGCTGTACGATGCACCCTTGCTGATGGGCAGAGCGCGACACGTCTCTAGTTTGAGCGTTTTATTGTCTTTTCTTCAATAGACACGATATTTGAGCATGTGCCACCGACTGACCCATCCAACAAGCGACCGCCTTTTACTACTACGCTTACTCTTTTTTAATTAGCTGCTGACCATTTTGAATCGATAATACTTTTTTATCTTTAGAAAGTTTAGCAGTCGGTCCATTTGCGGTTTTTCCCTCAAAGGTGACCTCATTATCTTTCACATTGAATGTGCCGCTATATTTATCCCTGTAAGTCTTTTTTGTCCCCAACCAGTTAACCTTTGTTACGACTGTTTCTTTATAGTTTTTACCATCAAAAACGATCGTATCGGTTTTCCAGTCATCAGTTGTACTTGTATACGTCCCCTGCAGTCCGTGTGGCTTCAGTGCAATTACTGCAATCACAATCACCACAATACCAATAATAACGCCAATGATACTTTTCTTAGAAATATTCATCTACTTCCTCCATTTATACATATGCGCATGCACTTGCATGACGCGCATTCAATCCTTCATTTCCGATTAATTCCCAGCAATTCGCGCAAAGCCCGCTTTAAGTTTCACGTTCTCAGTCTCTCCTAGAATAGGGGTCCCATCTCGACTTTGATCCACTAGTACGATTGGAGAACCATCTTTAAACGCAAAGAAGTAAGTAATATGGTTAGGCAATGGCGGTTCTGTCCCATTGTGGTTGTAAATAGCGACAACGTTATATTCATGCGTGCCCTTACCGTTCGGTGCCCACGCAATCGAAGCCCGGTGTCCATTGAAGATGACATCGGACAAATCATGTGGATACGATAATCCGGTCGAAATGTCTAAATCATGCACACCGTCATACTTGGTGTAATCCTGATCCATTGTCTTTGACCACTGCGTCATAAACGTGTCCAGTTGTCGGCCCTTGCTGGTGTTCCACAAA
This sequence comes from Lactiplantibacillus sp. 7.2.4, assembly GCF_018991185.1. NCBI lineage: Bacteria > Bacillati > Bacillota > Bacilli > Lactobacillales > Lactobacillaceae > Lactiplantibacillus > Lactiplantibacillus sp. 7.2.4. The sequence goes on along the minus strand of NZ_JAGYGS010000050.1, from coordinate 2,416 downwards.
GTCCCATTTTTCTTGGTAGCTGCCGTCGACTGACTAGTACTTGACGTCTCTTGTGCAAACACTTGCGTATAATTATTATTGCTAGTCCAAACGGTAATCAGATTCTGACGATTGGTCTGGCCATCCCCGTTAACTTGATACTCACTTGTACTACCAGCTGGATAGAACGTCACCGCCCAATTAATCGCTTCATCTTCAGTCGAAACGCTGAATGTTTCAGCATTGCTGTCGAACTTAGTCGTTTTGCTTTCACCATCGACGGCAATCCCGTTCTTTACCACCGTTAATGTGCCGGTCGTAATCTTGTCTTTTGATACTGACAATTGGCCGTCGACCTGACTCGTGTCAAACTCTAAGCCATTGCCCTTATGGTAATTCACTTTAGCACCAATCATTTCCATTTGCCACCCAGTAAACTACGATAATTGCCATCTTGAACTTCACTCAGATTCATGTGCGTGCCGTCCGTTGTCGTCTTTTTTTGTTGCGAAGCCGACGCGAGACTACTGTCTGCTGATGAAGTCTGTTGACGTGATGTCACGCGTGTCGATGAACTTGAACTCGAATCACGACGCGATGTACGACTAGTCGATGCGCTATCCGGATGTTGCGCATTTTTCCCGCCGCACGCCGACAGCGTCACTAACACTGCGAGACACGTGGCACTTAGCACGATTTTTTTCAAGCCATTCATCACTATTTACGTGAATTCCACGCTGAAATCGTTGAAGAGACTGCAGCAATTCCGGAATTGACCGCTGTTTTGTGTGCATTAGCCGCAATATCTGCTTGGAGACTCTTGATTTCCTCCTGTGCAGCCAATTGATCTTCTTGGTAGTGCTGCGTTTCTAAAAGATTGAATGCGGCTTGCAAGTCTAGCGCCCGATTCTCATTCACTAACTTCCAAAGCCGTAACGCGTCCCAGTAGTTGTAAAACTTCTCTGGAAAGCCGTTCGCCTCTTGTTTATAAACTGGGTTAGCCAGCTCCTCTTGCAAGGTTGCTTGGTCTTTTTGAATCGCTTCATTAGTTGGTGCCAGATAGTATAGATACCTGAAGGCAAACAATCCAATGGCAATCACGGCACAGGTGACGACGACACCAGCGCCACTTTCAAACAATAGTGCCACCACTGCCAAGACCGCGAACGTGATAATCGTTTTATGAAATCGTTTCTTATCAGTGGCAAGTTTTTCTCGATCGGCTGCCAATGCTTGTTGTGCGCTGGCCACCCCCGCTGTGGCGCTCCGCTTGTTCTGTAAAAAGTCTAAAAGTTGTTCCTTCGTCATTTGTCCTTCCCACTTTCTATTCCAATTTTTTAATTAAACCCGCTTATGACGCTTAGTTACACCCAGTAACCCAACTAATCCAATCATCATGAGTCCTAGTACTGAAGCCGTACGACCAGTTGCTTCATCCATTTGCGGCAATGTACTGGTTGATTTAGTCGTGGCCGCAGCCATTGCGGCTTTCCGACGTTGCAAAGTGGTCGCCTGCTCAGCAGTTAATGCATGATGAGGCTTTAAAGTCATAGTATTCCCATTAGCCGTAGTGTTCGCTAACTTCGAAGCGACCTGGTTTTCATTAGCCACAACCTGTTCAGTATTATTAACCTGATCACCTTGGGCTGCATCGGACTTAACTGTCTCCCGGTTTGCACTGTCAATGGCATCATTGAGTGCCTTCGTTTGCAATAACTGGTCTAGTTTAGCTTGCGCCACGGCCAACGTTTGTTTAGCAGTTGTTACCGCTTGTTGCAATTGTTGATACGTCGCTGCATCACTATCCGCAGTCGCTTGGGCAGCTTTAAGTGCTTGAACGGCTTGATCATAGGCCGTTTGAGCGTCAACAACGGATTGCTTAGCCGCAGCTAAATTGGAATCTGCATGGGTTAACGTATCTAAATGGGCCACCTTGTTAGCTAAGTCTGCTTTACCAGCTTTTAGGGCCGCTTCAGCACTGGCTAACTCAGCCTTGGCTTGATCAAGGGCCTGTTGAGCTGTTGCCAATTTGGCCTTAGCTGCATTTAAAGCGGATCGCTTTTGCGCTTGTACGGTTTGAGCAGCTGACAGTGCTGCCTTTGCATCGCTCAATGCCTGTTGCTTAGTCGCATCACTAGCACTATTTTCATCAACCGCTTTTTGAGCCGTTGCAACTGCGGCAGTTGCATTTTTAACCGCGGCTTGGGCGTTAGTTAAGGCAGTTTTGGCACTAGCTTGCTGTTGCTTGGCCGTGGCTAAATTAGTGTTAGCGGTATTCAAAGATTGTTGGGCCTTTGTGACATTAGACGTAGCGGTTGCTAAAGCAGTCTTAGCGGTATCCGTGGCTGACTTTTTAGTAGCAAGGTCGTTTTCCAGTTGCTTGATTTGGTCAGCGCTGACAGTATTTGATTCGATTGGCGTAGCATCAAATTTAGAC